>NZ_JBILJQ010000030.1:0-55373 GCF_044377145.1 Aquimonas sp. | reverse complement strand
CATCGTGACCCTGCCCAGTGAACTCGGAAGCAACGAGATCGCAAGCATGAGCGAATCCGCCACTCAGGAGAACGAATGACAGCTATCTGGTGAACAGGCTGTCTCAAAGGGGTTGACGCGTTCCGCTTCGGCCCTGCGGCAGCTCGGCTGGAACGTGGTCGAGGCGGATCTGTATAGCGGCACGCACCTGATTCAAGTCACCCCGGACGGCTTGGTTGGCGGGGCGGATCCGCGGCTGGAGGGCAGGGCGGTGAAGCTGGAGAACGTGCAGCGCTGAGGGCGTCATGCGCAAGCCGCGCCTCGAAACAGGCAGATCTTCAAACGTCCGGCGCACGCGGCGCTGAGCTGCCCGCTCTCTGCGTCGGAGAGGGGGGTAATTCTGGCCGCGACTTCGCCCACCCGCCCCAACTCAGCCCAGTCGAACGGCGAGGGGCTCAAGCCCGTGCATGGCACAGGTTTCCCAGAGCATCGAATCCGGCCGCACGCGGCCTGCTGCTGAAGCGATCGCAAGCTAGCAGCGACGACTGATGCCGCGTGCACCCGAAAGCTACAGGGTGCTGCTGAGCCGCGCCGCCGGGCGCGATCCGGACGCCTTGCATCGCTACCGCAGCGAATTCGACAGCCCCGCCAGCGCCGACCCGGCACCCAACGTGACTACAGCCACTCGAACAGCGAGATGCCCAGGCCGACATAGGTCGCGCGATGGTTGTAGTCGATCATGCTCTCGCCGTAGCCATCGAACACCTGTACGTGCCCGCGCAGGCTTCGAGACAGCGGAAAGCTCCAGTCGAACTGCAGGCCTGCGCGTGATTCCTCACCGCCGCGAAAGGTGTGTCGCATCAGCAATGCAAACTCCTGATCACCGCGACGATGAACCAGGGTGATGTCGCCGCGTCCCATGTAGTCTTCGATGTCCGGATTGTCATCGGTACGAACGTCTTCGCTGATCCGCCACCACGGACGCAGGGTCAGCAGCCAGTTCTCGCGCTCGAATGCCAGCTGCGCGGTGATGCGGTTCCAACTGCGCGACAGTGGCAGGCTGCGGCCGTTGGACTGATGGTTGACGCCTAGGCCGAGCATGCGCATGTTCCACCCGAACGCCGCAGCATTCGTGCCAAACACCAGCAGCGCCTCGGGCTCGTAGACGGTCTCGCGGAACGGACGCGAGATTTCGTTGTTGTAGAGCTGCCAGCGCGAGCTCTGCGTATAGCCGAACCAGACATCACCCTTGCCGAACAGCACGTCCTGCGCCACTTTGGTCTTCAGACTGAGCTGGAACTTGGCCTCCAGCGAGCGCAGATCGACCGGGCTGCTGGTTGCGTTATCCGGGTTGGGGCTGGTCGGCTGGGAGTTGGGCCGGCTGGACCAACTGGCCGGCAACAGATAGACCGGCCGGTAGGCGCGCAGGTTGAAGGTGCCCAGTTTGGAGTTGGAACTGAGCTCCCAGCGGCGATCGAGTGGGCTCAGCTCGCCGGCAGAAAGACGGGAAGCCACTCGATCTTCGGCCTCATTGCGTACGCTGTTCGGGCGCAGCGATGCGTCCAGCGCATCGTAGGCGTCTACCTCAGCCTGGGTTTTCGCGATCGCGATCGCGGTGGCGCTGCGTTCACGTCCGACAGCGCGGTCGTAACACTGCAGACGCGCCGGATCGGATTCGACTGCCGCACAGGCTGCGGGAGTCGCCGGCTCGACGGAGTTCATGTCCTGTCCGAAGGCGATCGCCGGAGCAAGGCTGGAGGACAATGCAGCAGCGACGGTCGCGTGCCGCAGGGTCGCGACAAACGAGGACGGATGGGATTTCATGGGGGAGCTCTCAGAACGACAGGCGCCAGCATAACGGCAGTTCCGCCGGACATCCGTGCGTAAAACATGCCCACCGGCGTGCTCGCCTGAACACACCGATGACGCGGGGTCAGTGCGGATGCGTCAGACCGGTGGGAAAGCACTGGCCAGTACCGTTCGCCAGAACCGTGTGCGGAGCTGCGGTGACCACGATCCGGAGATGTTTCCGAAGTGCGCTGGCGGTTTCAGTGAACGTCAGAGCGTTCCTGGCACGGGGCAGGGAACGCGCGGTCTGGCGAGTCCAGACGCAGCCGAATCAGGTCGATCGGAATCTGCTCACCAAGCGCAATCGAACGAACTGACCTGACTCGCGCAGCAGCAGCCGAGCAGCCCCGAAGGCGGTAGCGGGTCTCCCCAGGTCAAGCGACTCTGGCAGCGGCAGATTCTATAGACCGCCCTTTGTGTTCCGTGTCCCCAGCGCAGGGCTCAGGATCGGGTCCGGCCCGGTTGCGGGTTCGGGAGTTCGGCGCGACCTGCATCGCTCACTTTTCGTGGACTCCCGCAGAGACCAGCGGCTGGCGCATGCGTTCGCGTCGCTGGCCTGTATGCGCCGTACCAGTTGGACGTGATCGATCGGTCTTGCGCGGGTGTGTTCCGATGTCGTCTACACGCTGAGCCTCGTGGTCCCCGATCCCCAAAGCACCCGCATGATTGCTCACTCTTGCGGGCCTTGCTCTTGCTGCGCTGGGCACCGCCCAGGCGTGCAGGGTCTCGGCACACGCGCACGCATTTGCGGTTCCGGCTACAGCGCGATTTCGCGTGGCCAACCTGAGCTGCCTGCACTCATGCATTGTCGTGCGCGTTTCTCAGTTCAGAGCCTCCGGCGCAGCCGTCTGCACAGACTCGCCGGACTGAGGATCGGCTTCCGTACTGCGCCGCTGCTCACGGCGCGACTTGGCGGCGAGGGCGTTGACCACCTCCGCTGTGCTCGCGGCGAGATTCGCTGCGGCATCTCTGCCGTCTCCGCGCCGCTGTCGCTGCATTTCCGCGGTGCTGTCGGCGCCCAGGGTCCATCCGAGCGGCAGCACGCGTTTGCCGGCGCACAGGCGGTAGTGCCAGAGCGCTCCGTCCACCGCTTGAATCTGATCCATCAACGCTTGGCGCGCGTATTCGCCGCGGGCTTCGCGGGTGGCGAGAATGGCGATCAGAGGCGCGCGGGCTTCGCCGTACAGCGGTACAACGGAGGACGTCGGGCCTCCGACCGGCGCCTGCGGCGGGCAGGCATCGAACCTGTTCTCGGCAAATGCCGGCACGCCGATGTCATTGCTGATGTGGATCACGCGGACCTTCGCATCGGGTGCGATCGAGGCGCTGCGCAGGCGATCGATCAGGGCCTGCACGGTGGTGGTGGCGCTGTTCTCGAAATAGCCGCCATCGACCACTTGGCCCATGCGGTTGAGTGCGCCATCCGCGGGTTCGCCCGCGCGGCGTTGAACGGTGCCGGCCGGGCTGACGAAGGTGAAGCGGGCGCTGTTGTGGGCAGCGCTGAAGGTGGGCAGCTCGCGTGGCAGCCAGTCGGCACCGTCGATCACACCGGGAAAGGCGTTTGCAAGATCACCGCGGTAAAGCGTGCTGAACGGGTGCTGGATCAAGCGCAGGCCGCTGTCGACAACCGTGGTGTTCAGCAGCAGCGCGGGCAGCGGGCTTTTCGCCTGATCTGTCGCGAAGGCGGTGTCGGCCAGCGGTCCGGCGAGTGAGCCGCGCAGGTAGTCGTCGGAGCCTGCGGCCGCCAAACCGCTGGTGTTCAACACGTACTTTGCATAGGCACGCAGCCACGCGTTCTCCAGCGCTTCGCCGCGGTCGGTGAAAACGCGGAACGGCAGAAAGCGCTGCACTGCATCGACGCCGAACATGGCGCCGAGCACCGGGGCGAGGAAGTCGGCTTCGAGCAGGCGCGTCAGTTGATCGATCGCGGTGCGATCGAGTTCCCCATCGAGATCGCGATAGGCGCCCGCGAACACGGCCAAGCCGAGACTGCCACCCGACACGCCGCTGGTGGCGAGTGTGCACCGCCACAGTCGACCCCCGGTTTTATCGTGCAGCTCGGACAGCACGAGCACTGTCCACATCGCGGCGCGGATGCCGCCGCCTTCGCTGGAGATCAGCCATACCTCGCCGTCGCATTCGTCCCGACGTTCGCGCCACCAGCGGCGGGTGAACTCGGCGAGCGACGGGCGGCCGTCATTGTCATAGTGCAGGCCCGTGGGCGGGTCTTGATTGGACTGCTGCAGAGCGGTGACCCGGACCGCGTGGTTGTCGTTCCAGCCGAGTGCTGTCATCAGCACCGCCCACACCAACATGCCGGTCAGCAGCGGGAAACGCGCACGCGCCGCGAGGTAGATCGGATAGGTGCTGGCCCAGACCGTGAACGCTGCCGCGCCGAGGATCAAGGCCAGTGGACCGAAGGCATCGATGCTCTGCGGAAAGTACAGGCCGATGAACCAGGAGGCCACCAGCGCGAAGATGCCCAGATAGTGGAAGTAGCGGGTCTTGCCGAGGTCGTGCCAGCGCCGGTAGAAGCCGACCTGGGGCACCGCCTCGACATTCATTGGTTCGCGCGCGGCGGCCGGTACGAAGCGATGCACCAGTGCACGGCGGTAGGTGGTGAACAGCCACAGCGCGGCGGCCAGGGTGAGGTAGGCGACCATCCACACGTAGTTGGCGCGGCTGCCGTCAGGCGCATCGGCTTGGCCATAAGCGGCAGCCATGATGACTGGGCCGGCGGCCGCCAGCAGCCTTGGCAGACGGGCGCCGAGCCAGGTCTGAACCCGGGTCGAGGTTTGCCAATGCGGCCATTCGAAGCAGTACAGGGTGCGCGCGGAGTACCACACCAGCAGGCTCAGGCCGGTCGTGAATACGAACGTGGTGCCGGCCCACAGGATGCGGCTCAGGCTGATGTCGAACAGCTCGCGGATCTGGGCGACGTACAGCGCCAGAACAAAACCAGCGGCCACCATCAGGATCGGAATTCGCGCCAGCACCAGCAGGTCGAACACCTGCAGTACCCACCGCCACAGTTGGCCCAGGGCGGCTTTCATCCGACCGCCGCGCGCTTGGCGGCCGGCAGGGCCACCCGCAGAACGGCATTGAGGTGTGGCGCGCAGGCCTCGAAGCCTTCGCCAGTGGGGTGGATCTCGTCGTACCAGGCGGCGGGTTCAGCCAGCTCGGGCACCGCGGCGAGGTCGGAGTACGTGAACAGACCGGCGAATTCTCTCTGCATTGCGGCCAGTACCAAGGTGCCGAAGCCATCGACCAGGAGATGGCGAGCAAACACGCCAGCCGCGGCGGAATCCTTCAGCACCTTCTTCATCGGGCCGTACAGCCAAGGGCCCACGTCGTCCTTCAGAATGGCGATCAGGCCGATATTGGGGATGCTCAGATCGCCGGCCTGGCCGATGCGCAGCAAGGGCGCATAGGTGTGGGAAATCACCCGGAAGTGCTTGCGCTTGGGCAGCACGTCCAGCTGCACCCGCTGCAGCAGATGGCGATAGCGGCTGGCCAGCCGCTCGAACAGCTTGTGGTCGACCAAGCGTTGGAAGGCGTCTTCGGGCTCAAGTTTCGGCGGCTTGGAGGTCATCCATGGCTCGAACACCTGCTGCAGCCGTTCCGACAGCGCATCATTGCCGCCGGCGCTTACCGCCAGCAGGTCAAACGGGTTGTTCTGCAGGCGATCCATCATTGCGGCGACGCTGCGCGCGGACAGCAGATCCGCCGCGGTAGCGCCCGGTTTGCCCACGATCATCCTCAAGCCATCAATGCGCCAGGCGCTGTGTCGGGCGAGGTTCGGGTACAGCGGTGTGGAAAACCAGGAATCGCCCCAGTACAGGACGGCAGGGCGCGTGGCCAGCCATTCGTCCACCGCGGCGCGGTGCCGCTTGCCGCCGCCGGTGAGTTCGCGGAGTTCTTCCCAACGGGTGACCAGGGTGCTCGACATGCGCTGCGCCTCGCTGGATGGACGTGCTGTTGTAGAACACCGTCGCTGGGCAGTGGCCGCGCGCACGGTGCACCGTTCGTTTCCCCGTGCCGGCCGCCAGCGAAACCGCTGCGGTCAGGTCGCCGCTCTTCGTCAGCCGCGATCGCGAATGGGCGTACCCCGCTGCCGCAGGGGCTCTGCTGCTCCGGCGACAGGCGGCATCTTCCGGCCATCAGCCTTGCGCCCGCAGTGCCCTGCAACAGCTCGCGCTCGACCTATCGCATGGTGCCCGCGGCCTGCGCCTGTTTCACCCTGTCCGATCCGACAGGCTAGAACAGGCGATGCATCACATTTCAAGGGTGCTGCGCTGTTCGGCGAGGCTGGTGATTCTCGCGACTGCGGAGCGCAGACATCGCCGTGCATCTGGCCGGTCGAGCGTTCGAAGTGAGGTCGTCGTCCTGCTCGGTCGAAACCCGATCAGAACGCAGCGCATGGCTTAGCATCGACAATATGGCCTACCCACTTTCCCGTTTGCGCCGGCTCTCGCGCGCGATGTTGCTCTGTGTGCTGGTGCTCCTGTTGCTGTGGGGAACCATGGTTGCGCTGCTGCGTCCCACCAACGACCGCGACTGGTCGCCCGATCAGGCTGAGCTGGCCACTGCGGTGATCGAGGGCGACCAAGTGGAGATCAGCAATGTGCGCAATGCGCTGTACCGGTCGACCACCGACTACGACGTACGCTGGGAGCAGCGCCGCTACGACCTCGGCCGGCTTGAGTCGGTGTGGTTCATGGTCGAACCATTCTCGGACTGGCGCGGGCCGGCCCACACCCTGCTCAGTTTCGGTTTCAGCGACGGCGGCTATCTGGCGGTGTCGGTCGAGATTCGCAAGGAACAGGGCGAGGCGTTTTCGCCGCTCAAGGGCCTGCTGCGGCAGTACGAGCTGACCTACATCATCGGCGACGAGCGCGACCTGATCGGCCTGCGCGCCAACCACCGCCGCGATGAGGTGTTCCTGTATCCCATCCACACCACGCGCGCGGGCCGCCGCGCGCTGTTGGTGTCGATGCTCGAACGGGCGAATGCGGTGGCGGCGCAACCGGAGTTCTACAACACCCTCAGCAACACCTGCACGACCAACATCGTCAATCACATTGAAGCGATCGTGCCGGGCCGGATTCCCTTCAGCTACAAGACCCTGTTGCCGGGCTATTCGGATGAACTGGCGTTCGACCTCGGCCTGATCGACACCACGCTGTCGCGCGAGCATTTTCGCGCCGCACACCGCATCAATGATCTGGCGCTTGAGCACGCGGACAGCGAGAGCTTTTCTGCCGGAATTCGCGCGCGTTCCGAGCGCCACTAGCCGACGCTGAGGCCGCGTGCGCGGGCTCGACTGCAGCACTGGTGGGAGCGCGCGAGGCATCAGCGCAGCAGGGGTCAACGCGTATGCGTCTGCCGCTGTGGGTCATGCCTGGACCGGCAGGGTTGGGAGTGCAGGGCTGGATTCGCTAGCCGCTGCTCGCGCTGCCGTCGCGCCACTGGTTTTGCCGACCTTCGTAGCGCGCAATCAACGCACGACACGATGCATGCTTTTCAAGCAGGGGCCGAACGTTCTGCCACAGCGCCTGCGCGCGATCCGCTTCGCCACTCTGCTTCAGCGTGAGTGCGGCATAGCCGTTGATCTCCGCGATCAGCCCCAGCACCAGCGGATTGCTCTGGAACTGGGCGAGCTGCTGCTGGGCCTTGCTGAAGTGCACCAGAGCCCTCGCTGCATCGCCGCTGCGGCTGGCCAGCAGGCCCCGCGCAAAATGCAGCCCGCCCTGGGCGAGCTCGGACAGCTCGCGCGAATCCACCTCGGCCAGCACAGCTTCGGCCTCATGGGTGTCCGGCGCGTGCTTCGCCAGGGTCAGCGCCAGATCGATCCGGCTCATGTCGATGGGCAGCAGTTTCAGCACTGCACGCTGAGCGGCGATGGCCTGCTCGATGCTGCCGGCGGCATCGAAGATCTGCGCCAGCCCGGTCTGCAGCTGCGCCTCTTCGAGCTGGGCGGCGCCGCGGTTCCAGTAGCTCACTGCGGCGTCGAGTTGGCCGTCCTCGGCTATCAGCTTGGCGCGTTCCAGTGCCAGCTGGTCCGGACGCAGCCCGCCCATCAGATTGAGTCTGCCCAACAGCGCCAGACACAGTCGCGCAGTGCGCTTGCGTCCGTGCAGTCGGGCGCTGAGCAGCTGGTTGTAAAGCACCATCGGCCCGATCAGCACCAGCAGCGCCACTGCAGCCACGGCCAGATAGGCGAATGCCAGGTAGTCGCCCCAGCTGAAGGGCGCGCCATCGAGCAGGCTCCACGCGCTCAGCAGCAGCGGCGGTGCCCACAGCAGGGCGTTCGCCAGCAGTGCCCGCGCCACGCCCAAGCCGATGCCCTCGCGCGCGCTGCGGGCGGCAATGGCGGCGAACTCAGGGTTGAGCATGAAGTCCGGCAGCTCACCCATCGGCATCGACTCGCCGACCACGCGCGCATCGCGCAGGCCCAGCGCGTCAAGCTGATGGACGGCTTCGGCGCTGTTGCGGGCCAGGACGCTGCCACCCACGCTGCTGCCATCGGCCTGGGTCGCGGAGTACAGGTGAGTGCGCGCGACCGAAGCGGCCGGCGCGGTCTCTTCGGCGCGCGCATAGATCCATGCGTGCAGGGGCTGCCGCACCTCGAACAGACGTCGACGCTGCCGAGCCGATGGCAGGCGTTCGGCCAGCGCCTCGTACAGTGCGCTGCCGCTCAGGCCCTGCGCGTGCAACTGCTGCAGCAGCGCGGTTTCGGCGTCGGTGTGTACCAGCAATTCGCCGATGTCGTCGCGGCTCATCTGGGCGTGGACGACATGCAGATCGTCGCCCATGCGCTCCCAGCTGTCGGCGTCGATGCGCGAGATCTGGCGGTAGTGATCGAGCACCGCCGTGCGGACGGCCTGCTGCCAGAGTTGGCGCTCGTTCTGCAGGGCTTGGTCGATGGTCTGCTCGTTGCTGGGCGGCGTCTGCAGCGCGCCGCGGCGGGCAACCTCGGCGCGCTGCGGCGGCCGCGCCAGCCAAGCGTCCTGCCGACGCGCGTGGGCGCGCTCGAACACCAGCCGGAACAGACGCAGGTCGAAGCTGCGCAGGCTGCGTCCCGCGCAGGCCTGTTGCAGACGCTGGAAGGCGTCCGCGAGCGAGGTGCTGGCGTCGACATCCCAGTGCAGGGTGCCGCTGTGGATCGATTCGCCGGGGCCGTCGCTCACCGCGCGCAGGCGCTGGCCGTCGTCGATCGCCAGCAGGCTGAAGTGCACGGCATCCGAGTGCTGGGACAGCGCCAGTGCATACGGCAAATCCGGGTGGGTAGCGACACGCAGCAAGGCAGGTTCGCCCTCGCGGGTCTCCAGTTCAGCGAGACGTTGAAAGCCCAGCGCCTGGGCTTGCGCCCAGAGTCGATCGAAATCGGGTTCGGTCTCGACCGTTTCAGCCAGCTGCAGATGGATCCGCGCCGGTGCGCTGTAGCGCGGGTCAACCAGCGCGGCGCTTGCCGCGTAGTGGCCGATCTTGCGTCGCAGCCAGCGCTTGAACCCCCACCAGGCCAGCACGGCCAGAACCAAAAGCACCAGCACTACCGCAGCAACGATCTGCAGGAACAGCAGCATGTCCGGACTCCTCATTACTTGCGTGAGAATCTAACGGAAAAGCCGCTGCCACGACCCGGCGCAGTTGGATTCTTGGCGCAAGGCGCGGCCGGCCGTTCTCGCAGCACACCCGCGCGAGGCCGCCTCGCGAGGGTTCAACGCAGTTGATCGAGGGCAGGCCTTGCGATCAGACCTGCGCCGCGCGCGGAGAACCGCAGGAGCCGGTCGCTCGAAGTGTCCCGGCGATGAGGCACAGTCCACTCCATGCTGGCGTAGGGTTCAGGCTGCCTTGCTCGCCGGAGTCGCGGTTACAGTCGCCGCGCTCGACAGCATAAGGTGGCCGTACAGGTCCTTGGGGTCGGCGAGTTGTGGAATCAGGCCGATGGTCTGGCCGAGGCCCAGCTCCGCCGCGCAGTCGCGCAGCAGGCGCAACGCAGAATAGTCCTCCAGCGCGAACCCGACCGAGTCAAACACGGTGACTTCGCCCGCGCTGATCCGGCCGCTGGCGGCGCCATTCAGCACGCGCCAGAGCTCAGTGACGCCGAACTCGGGCGGCATCTGCTGCAGGTCACCCTCGATCCGGGTCTGCGGTTCGAACTCGACAAAGACCGAAGCGCGCTTCAGCACCTCGGCGTGGAGTTCGGTTTTGCCCGGGCAGTCGCCGCCGACGCCGTTGATGTGCATGCCGGGCTCGATCATGTCGGGCGTCAGAATGGTCGCATTGGTCTTGTCGGCGGTGACGGTGGTGACGATATCGGCACCGCGCACGGCCTCGGCCGTGCTGCTGCAGACGATCACGCGCAGGCTGGTGTACGGCTGCAGATGCGCGACCAGCTTGGCAGTGGCAGCAGGATCGACATCGAACAGTCGCATCTCATCGATGCCCAGCAGATGGTAAAAGGCCAGCGCTTGGAATTCGCTTTGCGCGCCGTTGCCGATCAGCGCCATCGAGCGTGAGCCAGGCCGTGCCAGAACCTTGGCCGCCATCACCGAGGTGGCGGCAGTGCGCATGGCCGTGGTCAAGGTGAGTTCGCTGAGCAGGGTTGGCACGCCGGTGTCGACCTCGGCCAGCACGCCGAAGGCCATCACGGTCGGCAGGCCCTGCAGGGTGTTCTTCGGGTGGCCGTTGACGTATTTGAAGCTGTAGTCCGTCGCGTTGCTGACCGGCATCAGCTCGATCACGCCGACCTCGGAATGGGCGGCAAGTCGGGCGCACTTCTCGAACTCCTCCCAGCGCCGGAAATCGGCCTCGACGTAGTCGACCATACGAGCGAGCAGGGTCGGCAAACCGAGGCGGGCGACCATGCGCGCGACATCGGCGGTGGTAAGCAAAGTGGTCATGGGCGGCTCCGGTGGGTGCGAGCGGCCATTGTCCGGACTCAAGCGCCAGCCCGAAACGGCAGTTTCGACAGCAGAACGACAGATCACTATCCAAATGCCAACCCTGAGTGTCATTCTGGGCAGATGGACGATCTCGATCAGCGGCTCATCGCCAAACTGCGCGCCGATGCTCGCGCTTCCGTGGCCGAGCTGGCGTTGGCGCTGAAGGTCTCGCGCGGCACCATCACCAACCGCATGGCCCGGCTTGAGCGCGACGGCATCATCAGTGGCTACACCCTGCGTTTGCGCCCGGACGCCGCCCGCGACGAGATTCGCGCCTGGGCCAGCATCGCGGTGGAGGGCAATCAACAGAAGGTCATCCGCACTCTGCTGGGGGAACCGGGCATCGCAGCGCTGCACGACACCAACGGGCGCTGGGATCTGCTCGCCGAGCTGCGTGTCGACAACCTCATCCAGCTATCGGCCACACTCGAGCGCATTCGTGCGGTGCCCGGCATCAGCGCCACCGAAACCAGTATTCACCTGCAGAGCTACCGGGGCTGAGCCCGACCTTGCCTCGGCCGCGATCCGCACCCGAGTGAACGCGATCGTTCCCGCCGCTGCGCCATCGAGCCCGCCAACAGCACGCATTCCCAAGTCCGTCACCGCTTCGTCGAGGTCCTGCAGTCGCGCCGCAATCCGAAAACCGGCGCCTGCTGCGGATCTGCAGCAACAGCTTCGACATGCTGGCGTGCAGCCGCTACGCGCCACATTCCCAGCTGATCGGCGATACCCGAATCTACTCGGGCATGCTCGATTGCACACCCGCATCGTCGGCGTCAGTGCGTGCGCCGGGCGCCTGCTGCTGAGCCCATCGACGGCGCTTGCTACGCTTGGCACCCGAACAGAGTGAGACAGGGCCATGGCCACCGGTTGGGCAGGTGACGGCGCGGTGCAGGATCAGATCGACGCCACGGTGAAGGACGCCATAAAGCGGGCGCGGGCGCAATTGCCTTCGGGCCCGAGCTTGGTGAACTGTGAAGAGTGCGACGCAGAGATTCCGCCGGCACGGCGCGCGGCGCTGCCCGGTGTGCGCCTGTGCGTGGCCTGCCAATCCGAACGCGATCGCGCACAGGGGCAGGGCGCCGGCTACAACCGCCGGGGCAGCAAGGACAGTCAGCTGCGTTGAACCTGGACGTCACCCGCTTTGGCGGCCGAGGGTCAGCTGTGTGCTGTGCGCGCTGCGCTCGAAGTAGCGCGCGGACATCGATGGATTTCGCCCGGCGCGTCGGCAACCCGGCGCACTTCTTCGCCGGTGCTGCTCCGAGTTTGATCTCGGCCCGCGCGTGAAGCCAGCACGCTGAACGCACGCAGATCAGCGCTCGGGCTGCGATATCAGCAGCGCATCGAGCACATAGCCACGGGCTTCCGCGCGCTGACGCAGCCGAGCCAACAGCTCAGGTGCGATCCGCGGCGCGCGCGCCAGTATCCACAGCTGTTCGCGGCTCGGACCGCCGACCACCGCCCAGTGGTAGCCCGGGTCGAGATCAATTACCCAGTAGTCGGCCCACACCATCGGGAACCAGCTCAGCCAGCGCGGGGCGAAGCGCACCTCCAGCGCGCCGATGCGTTCGGTGGTGCGGGCACTGCCGGCGCTTTCGTCCACGCCGCCGCTGCGGTTGCGACAGCGATTGCGGACTTCGATGCTGCCATCGTCGAGCAGGCGATAATCGGCGCTGATCTCGCTGACGCACTTGCGCTGGAAGTACACCGGCAATCGGGCGATTTCATGCCAGCGCCCGCTGTAGTCCTCCAGCGAAATCTGCGTCACCGGAAGATTCATGCTGCCGCGTGGCAGCAGCGGTGGCAGTGGCGGATGCTGCTCCGGCGCCACTGCCGCGAGGGTCAGCAGCAGCATCAGGTGTGCGGTCATGTGCGGTGTCCAGCAGCTGGCAGGCCTGCAGCATCCGCGCGTGGCGATTTACCGCAGGTGAGGCGCGGTACGGCGCAGACCTTGCGCAGGCGTGCGCTGCCCACAAGCGCAAACGTGTGGCCCGTTGAAGAGCCACGCGTTGCGGGTTCCAAGCAGGTTCGCCATGGCCGGCGCGGGATGTGTCGCGGCGGGTCAGCGCTTCGGCGCGAAGGCCTGGCTGAGCAGGTCGCTGTCGAAGCCCCGGGTCTCGCCTT
Source organism: Aquimonas sp. (assembly GCF_044377145.1). Lineage (NCBI taxonomy): Bacteria > Pseudomonadati > Pseudomonadota > Gammaproteobacteria > Lysobacterales > Lysobacteraceae > Aquimonas > Aquimonas sp. Next base: position 42,474 of record NZ_JBILJQ010000030.1, on the reverse strand, counting down.
CGCCGCTGGCGAAGCGGTACAGCGCGGCGGAATAGATGCCCGACAACGCCGCCTGGATCAGTGCACACAGCATCAGCGCGATCACCATCGCTGCCACCGCCAAGCCGACAACGATCGCAGTTTTGGTCATCGCGGCGGCGAAGATCAGCCCGATACCCAGGCCCACGACCAGCAGGTTGATCAATCCGAACACCAGGCCGATGCCGCCCTGGCCGATCACGTTCTCGCCCCAGGTGCGCTTCAGCAGCAAGGCGCTTTCCTTGACGGCCTCGATCGGGCCGACATCGCGGGTGACCAGGATCGGCACCACCAGGAAGCTCGCCACTGTCCAGGCCATGCCGATCAGGCCTGCAACCCACCGGCCGATCCAGCCGGCGCGCTCCTGCAGGGCGCGCAGCAGCATGCCGACCGTGGCGGCGATCACCGCATAGCCGAAGATCGGGCCCAGCTTGCCGCTGGCGATGCGCAGGCCGTCGCGCACGGTCGGGTCACCGCCGTCGAGACGGATCATCGCCGCGCCGACCAGGGCGGTGTTGAAGAAGAAGATCACGAAGTACTGCGCGAGGTAGAACAGAAAGGCGAGGCCGTAGGCCAGCGGGCTGATCGCTTCGCCGCCGTCCTCGGTCAGGCCATCGAGCGCGCCCAGGCCGAACAGCGGGAGGATGAAACAGGCCGCGACCAGCACGACCGAAATCGCCGACAGCAGCGGAAAGACCAACAGTTCCTTGTCCTGCTTGAGGACGGAAGCACTGGCCTTGATCAGCGCCCAGCTGCGCGAGAAACGTTCGAACATGGGTGGATTCCCCCGACAGACGCCATGCCCCCATTGGGCACGGACGTGAAGGCGAAGTATTCACTGCACGCGTGACCTGCGCCAGCTGCTAGGGGGGCTGGCGCTATTTTTCGACGAAGGCGCGCTCGAAAACGTACTGCCCCGGCGTGCCGATGCGGGGTGAGACCGCGAAGCCGCGCTCATCCAGCAGGCTGCGGAAATCCGCCAGCATCTGCGGGCTGCCGCAGATCATGGCGCGGTCATGCTCGGCGTCCAGTGGCTCCAGACCGAGGTCGCGCATCATCTGGCCCGAGGCCATCAGGTCGGTCAGACGACCGGAATGCACGAAGGGCTCGCGGCTGACGGCGGGGTAGTACAGGAGTTTCTGCCGCACCATTTCGCCGAGGTACTCGTGCTGCGGCAGCTCGCGGGTGAGGTAGTCGCGGTAGGCGAGGTCACATTCGTGGCGAACGCCGTGGGCGATCACGATGCGCTCGTAGCGCTCGTAGGTTTCCGGATCGCGGGCGATGGCCAGAAACGGCGCCAGGCCGGTGCCGGTGCCGAGCAGATACAGATTGCGACCGGGCGTGACGTCCGAAACCAGCAGCGTGCCGGTGGGCTTCTTGCTGACGATCAGCTCATCGCCAACCGCGATGTGCTGCAGCCGTGAGGTCAGGGCGCCGTCCTGCACCTTGATGCTGAGGAACTCCAGCTGTTCCTCCCAGTTCGGGCTGACAATGGAATAGGCGCGCAGCAGCGGCTTGCCATTGACCATCAGGCCGATCATCACGAATTGCCCGTTCTCGAAGCGCAGACCTTCGTCGCGTGTGGTGAGGAGGCTGAAGTACTGGTCGGTCCAGTGGTGAACCGCGGTGACGCGTTCAATGCGGTACGGCTTGTCGAGTTCGGCGCGTGCCGGCTGTGCGACTGGGTTCATGCGGGTTCCAAAGCGGAGCCATCGGTGGCAGCTGCCACGCGAGGTGAAGGGAGGGGCGTGGTGGCGTCGGCTGCCACGTCCAGGCGGAGCGGTTCATATCAACCCGCCGAGTGGCTGGAAGCGGCCGGGTAGGAGGCCTATCCGGCTGAAGCATGCCGGGCATTATCCTCCACGACTTTGCGCAGGCTCAAATCGGCATCGGGGCCGATGCCAGCCCCGCGATGCCTTGTGGTTCCAGCAGCCTGTCGAGCTTCGGCTGGTCGGGCTGCAAGTCTGGTGATTCGTACTTGATGGACATTCGCTGCGAGTAGTTTGGCGTGGCTGGCAGGGGGCGACGACGAGTCGTCGCAGCGCTGGGGCGAGAAGGAGCCAGGTCGGCAGCCGCGAAAAGAGGCCGCAGATGCGTTTGGTCAGGTGCGAAGCAATGCGCTAGAACGAGAACTGCAGGCGGGCGCTGGTCAATCGACCCTGCTCGAGGTCGGGTGCATGCCCCGCCCTGGCTCGCCGCGTTTCCCAACGGCCATGCTCAAGCGCCCACTGCCAATGGCGGCCGATGAGGGCGGTGACGCCAAAGGTCAACTGCTGTTGTCTGCCCAACGGCGCCTCATCACGCTCAAGCTCGACCTGCGACAGGCGCGCGCTGAACTCCCACAGGCGCGTGTCGGCGTTCAGGGCCGGTTTGCGGACTTTGCCATCGCTCAATACCCGCTGTGCGCCGCCGTTGAGCCAGCTGGCCTGGATGTAGCCGCCCGCGCCATCAAGCGCCTCGCCGCCGTCGCTGTAAAGCGCGATCCACTCCGCCTGCAGGCTCAGCGAGCCGCTCAGCCACGCCGACTCGAGACCGCCGCGCCAGCTGGCATCCACACCGTTTTGCCAGCCGCTGTCCAGCGGAGTGAACGGCAGCAGGCGCGACTCGGCGCGTGCACGCAGGCGCAGGCGGGTGTCGTCGCGGCGCTCATGGGCGAGTGCGACGCCGAGATGAAATTGCTCACCCTCGATTGGCGCAGCGAAGCCGCGCAGGGCGATGCCGCGTGCGGCCGAGGGAACCTCAGCGGCGCCCCCGAATACGCTGGTCTGTACCGTCAGCGCAGCCAGCGGTTGAGTCCACATCAGGCCGACGCGACGGCCGATATTGAAGGCGTCGTGGACCATTGAGCGTTCCTGCAGCGCGGTGTCGCGCGACGAGCCCTGCTGCTCCAGCGAAAACGGCTGCTTGAACTGGCCGACGCGCAGGTGGCTGGCATTGATCGAAGGCCATTCGGCGTAGACATCGGTGATGGTGCCTGCAGCGAAATCCCACTCGAAACGCAGCATCAGGCCGGAGCTGTGCTTCGCGCGCAGGCCGGCGCGGGTGCGACGGGCGCCATCGGCCTCTCCGCGGGCTCTATCGCCAGCGTAGCCGGCATAGTCGTACTGCAGAATGCCGGCGGGCTTGACCGACCAATGGTTGGCCGCAGCGGCCAGGCTGGGGCAGAACGACAGGAGGGCTAGGGCAACATGAATCGGGCGGCGCATGCGGTGGCGTCTCGGTCGAGCAGAAGGGGCGGGCGAATTATGGTGTTTGGGTTACCAGTTTGTGGCAACGCGGTGATGGCGACCGCTGTGTTTCGCGCAGCTTGTCGACGCTGAAGCGCCTGAATGTCCGGGAAGAATGAGTGATCTGCGCCCTTATCGGCACAGAACATGCTTTGCTAGCTGGAGTGAATACTCGAACCGCCCACTCTCGCTGGCTTGCGCTGTTCGTGCTGTTGTTCGGCCTGAGCGAACTCGGAGCCGGCAACACCGCGGCGGCCGAAGTGTTGGAAGCGGTCGTCCGCGCCGACGGTGTGTCCGATCGCCATGTCAGCATGAACACTCGGGTTCAGGTGAGCTCACGCGCTCACCCCCGAGTGACCCTGCAGTTGGCCCCGCGCGGCGGCCAGTGGCCAGTAGCGCCGCGAGTGTTGCAGGTGCAGGGCGCAGGCATGCAGTGGTTCACGTTGCGGACGCCGGAGGGTGACAGCGTGCGCAGCCGTCTGATCAACCGGCACCCGCTTGCGAGCTTCGGCCACGGCGATGTCGCGTTCCACCTCGACACGCTGCCCGCGCACGGACAGCCGCTGCTGCTGGAGGTGGACGCGCGCGAAGCGATTCCGAGTGCGATCGAGGTGCACTTGGTCGATCCAGCCACCTACCAGCGCGCGGATGCCGGCTGGCTCGCCTTCACCAGCGCGATGCTGGCGGTGATGCTGGCGATGGCGCTGATGGCGTTGGTGTTTGCCGTCTACCTGCGTGACAGCACCTTTGTCTGGTACTCGGGCTATCTGATCGCCTACGTGTGGATTCTCGGTCTGCAAACGGGCTATCTGGCCGCCCCCTTGCAGCTGCAGTTCGGCGCGGAGGGCTCGCCGCCTTCCGGACGCTGGGCCACCATCGCCGCGGTCGTATTGGCGGCGTTGTTCCTGGACCGCTTCGCCAATCTCGCCCGCTACGCGCCGCGCCTGCGATGGGTGCTCATGGGCTTGGCGCTGGGTGTGCTGGTCGCCGGCTGCCTTGGGCTGATGCCGATCCCCGAGCTGCGCGCAGTCGGCCGCATGCTGATCAACCCGCTGCTGATTCTCGGTGGGCCCATGCTGTTGCTGGTGGCACTGTGGTCGGGCCTCGCGGGATCACGCTACGGCTGGATCTTCGCGTTGGGCTGGGCACCTCTGCTGACGGTCACCGTGCTGAGCAGCCTGCAGGTGTTTGGCCTGTTCGCGGGCTGGAGCTGGTCGACCGAAGCCGCACTCGGCGCCGGCGCGTTCGAAGCGCTGGTGCTATCGGTGGGTCTGGCGCATCGCAGTTCGGATCTGCGCCGCGATCGTGATCGCGTGCAGCGCCTGGCCGATGTGGATTCGCTGACCGGCCTGTTGAACCGGCGTGCCTGGAGCCAGCGGGTGGAGAAACTCAGCGAGCTCGCGCCGGGCGTGCCGCTGTCGGTGGTGTTCATTGATGTCGACCGCTTCAAGGCGCTCAACGATGAGCTCGGCCACGAGGCCGGTGATGCAGTACTGGTGCAGATGGCCGACCTGCTTCGGCGCGAGCTGCGTGATCACGACGTGCTGGCGCGACATGGCGGGGAGGAGCTGGTGGTCGCCTTGCCCGGCTGCTCCGAGGCGGCTGCAGGCGATACGGCTGAACGCTTGCGCGGCTGCGTGGAGCGGCACTTCAGCGCGCTCGGGGAGGGCGGCTTTCCGCGCGCGCTGACCATCAGCCTCGGAGTCGCCGAGCGCCGCGCCGGCGAACCGCTGATGCAGCTGATTCGCCGCGCCGATGCGGCCATGTACGCGGCCAAAGCGGCTGGCCGCAATCGGGTTTGCGTCGCATCGCAGCAGGCGACGCCGGCGTGAATACGTATGTAGACGACTGCGCAGCGCCGCTCGGATGGCCTAGGGTCTGGGCATCGCATGGCTAGGAGTCGCCACAATGGGGATGTACAAACGCACGGGGCGATGGTTCTCAACGGCCTTCGCCGTCGCGCTGGCGGCGCTCGGCTGCAGCGCCGCGGCGGCGCTGCAGACATCGCTGGAAGCGCCCGGCGAGGTCCCTGCGCGCGAACAGCGGCTGCTGTCACCGGACGGACGCACCGCCTTCGTCATCGAGGCCGGTGCCGAGCGCCTCGAGTACTGGATTGAGCGCGATGGCGAGCAGGTGGTTGAGCGCTCACCGCTGGGCCTGGTGTTTCGTCAGAGCGCGGATTTCGGGCCGGGATTTGGCATCGTCGGGGCAGAAACGGCCAGCGTTGACCTCTCATGGGAGCAGCCCTGGGGCGAGCGTCGCCGCGTACACGATCGGCATCAGGAGCTGCGCGTCGATCTGCAGCGCATCGCGTCACCGCATCACCGCTTCAGCCTGCGGGTGCGCCTGTTCGACGACGGCGTCGGCTTCCGCTACGAGGTGCCTGAACAGGACGGCTTGGCCGAACTCGACATTCTGGATGAGCTGACCGAGTTCCGGATTCCGAAGCCCGGTGAGACTCAAGCCTGGTGGATTCCCGGCCGCGGCTGGAACCGCTATGAATATCTGTATCGCTCGACCCGCTTGGCCGAGCTCGACCGCGCGCATACGCCGCTGACCCTGCGCCTGCCCTCCGGCGTGCATCTGGCCATCCACGAGGCGGCCCTGGTCGACTACGCGTCGATGGTGGTCGATCAACAGCGCGATGGCGTGCTGAAGGCCGACCTCACGCCGTGGTTTGACGGCGTACGGGTGCGCACCCGCGCCGGCTTCCACACGCCCTGGCGCAGCCTGCACATCGCCGATACTGCGGTTGGCCTGTTGAACTCCGATTTGATTCTCAATTTGAACGAGCCGAATGCCTTGGGCGATGTCAGCTGGGTCGAGCCGGGCAAGTACGTCGGCATCTGGTGGGGCATGCACCTTGGCACCGAGACCTGGGGCACTGGGGCCAGGCACGGCGCCACCACCCGCAATGCCCGCAGGTACATCGACTTCGCGGCCGAAAACGGGTTCTCGGGCGTGCTGGTCGAAGGCTGGAACCTCGGCTGGGACGGCGACTGGTTCAACAACGGCGATGTGTTCGACTTTCTGCAGCCCTACCCGGATTTCGATCTGGAAGCGGTGGCGGCCTATGCCCGCGAGCGCGGCCTGCGCCTGGTCGGCCACCACGAAACCGCGGGCAGCGTCAGCCACTACGCGCGGCAGATGGAGGCCGCGTTCGACCTCTACCAGCGCCTCGGCGTGCGTCAGATCAAGACCGGCTACGTGGCCGATGGCGGCGGCATCAAACGCATCGATCAGGACGGCGTGCGTCGGCGCGAATGGCACGATGGACAGTTCATGGTCAATGAGCATCTACGCACCGTGCGCGCCGCCGCCGCACGCCAGATCAGCATCAATGCACATGAGCCGATCAAGGACACCGGCCTGCGCCGCACCTATCCGAACTGGATCGCTCGCGAGGGCGCGCGTGGCCAGGAGTACAACGCCTGGGGCACCCCGCCGAACCCGCCCGAACATGTCGCGATGTTGCCCTACACGCGGATGCTGTCGGGCCCGATGGACTACACCCCGGGCATCTTCAATCTGGCCTACGAGGGGCTGGATGCGGTCAATCGGGTGCAGCACACCCTGGCCAAGGAGCTGAGCCTGTACGTCGTGCTGTACAGCCCGATCCAGATGGTGGCGGACTTGCCCGAGCACTACGCCGCGCATCCGCGGGCGTTCCAGTTCATCAAGGACGTGCCGACCGACTGGGAGCAGAGTCGCGCCCTGGCCGGCGAGGTCGGCGACTACGTGGTGTTCGCGCGTCGCCAGCGCAATGGCGACGACTGGTTCGTGGGCGCGCTGACCGATGAGGCCGAGCGCAGCTTCAGCCTGAAGCTCGGTTTCCTGCAGTCAGCGCAGACCTACTGTGCGCACCTGTATCTGGACGGCGAGGGCGCGCATTGGCGCACCCGGCCCTATGCGATGCGGATCGAAAAGCGCGAAGTGAATTCGAGCGACACGCTCGACCTGTGGCTGGCGGCCAGCGGTGGCGCGGCGATCCGGTTCGAGGCGATTGCAGCCGGAACTTCCTGCGCCGATGCGGTAGGGTAGGGCCTGTGGTGGACAGCGTTCAGCCGCGCCAGAACAGCGCCAGCGCGCCGCGAAACGGCATCAGCGCCAGCTTGAACGCTTCCCCGCTCCAGCTCAGCAGGCGCTGCTGGTCGATGCCTGACAGGCCACGCAGCAGATCGGCCAGATTGCCAGCGCCGGTGCCCGGCAGTTTGCACAGCGCCTGCGCGCGCTTGGCCACCGTGTAGGTGCTGGCGACCGAGGCGGTGATCTCTGCCAGGATGCTGGCCATCGGCAACACGCGCTGGGCAATGCCTCGGACGACGCCTTCGCCAAACTGTTTCAGGATCGCATCCATGCTGCGCTTGGACAGCTGCTGCGCGCCGATATTGGTGGCCGTGGCCAGCAGCACCACGCCACGTTGCTCCGGTTCAGACAGCTCGACTTCATACAGGGCGATGACTTCTCGCACCAGATCCTTCTGCACCTGCGCCAGCGCGACAGTTTCAGCCAGCGGGCCGAGCACGCTGGGCGCCAGCCGCCCGATCAGCGGCACCCGGCGGGTCAGACTCGAAATCGCCGCGGCGGTGCCGGCCTTCAGGCAGGCGTTGCGCACGAGGGTGTCAAAGGCGGCCTCGCGCTGTGCGGCGGTGCGCGCGCGGGCGGGTTTGGTTTCAGCGGCCGGAGCGGGCTTGGATGTTGTGGATCGGGCGGCTTTCGCCGGCTTCGCCGCCGCCTCCGGCTTGGCCGTACTGCGTTTCCGGGCCGGGGCGGGCTTGGGCTTGCCTGCATCCTTCGCGGCGGCACGCTTTGGCGTGGCCGGCTTCGCGGCGAGTTCAGCGCTGGCGCGCTTGCGGGAGGCGGGGGTGGCAGGGGTCTTAGCCATGTCGAGGAGGATAGCAGCCTGGGTCGGGCTCGTAAGGGGCCGGCTCTGGCCTTGGGTTCGGCCACGGGTGGGCTGATCGGGGGACGGTCGGGGGCCGAACCTGCCGGGTCCAGCGTTGCACTTGTCGTTCGTCCAGCCACGGGGCCGCAATGCGATCCATTCAAGTTGGCGCTGGGCCGGCATTGGGGCGCAAGGCTTGTTCAGCTACCCTGTACGCCCCCTCCACATTCGCCCAAGGTCATGGACTACGACCGCTACGACCGCGTCCGCGCTGTGCGCTGGACCGGTGAAGCACTGGATCTGCTCGATCAACGCCTGCTGCCGCATCGGCAGGAGCACGTGCTGTGCCGCAGCAGTCAGGCGGTGGCTGCGGCGATTCATGACTTGGTCGTGCGCGGCGCGCCCGCGATCGGCATCGCCGCAGCCTGGGGCCTCGTGCTCGCTGCGCAACAGGTCGAAGCGGGCTCTGGCGCGCAGGCAGCCGAACGGCTGGCATCGGCAATCGATCACCTCAACGCGGCCCGACCGACCGCGGTCAACCTGGCCTGGGCGCTGCGCCGAATGCGCGCGCGCTTGATCGGTGCGGGCACGGACTGGCGTGCGCAGCTGCAGATCGAGGCCAGCGCGATCGAAGCCGAAGACCTCGCCGCCAACCGGCACATGGGCCAGCTCGGCGCCGCGCTGATCGCCCCGGGCAGCGGCGTGCTGACCCACTGCAATACCGGTTCACTGGCGACAGCAGGCTTCGGCACTGCGCTTGGCGTGATCCGCGCCGGCGTCGCTGAGGGCCGCGTGCAGCGCGTCTTCGCCGGCGAAACCCGGCCCTGGCTGCAAGGCGCGCGGCTGACCGTATGGGAGCTGCTGCAGGACGGTATTCCCGCGACCCTGATCGCCGATGCCGCCGCGGCGCATCTGATGGCGACCGGCCAGGTGCAGTGGGTGATTGTCGGCGCTGACCGCATCACCGCCAATGGTGATGTCGCCAACAAGATCGGCACCTACCAGCTGGCGATCGCCGCTCGCCACCACGGGCTGAAATTCATGGTGGTCGCGCCGGCATCCACGATCGACATGCACACCGCCACGGGTGCCGCGATCGAGATCGAAGAGCGTTCTGCCGACGAACTGCTGGGCTATGGCGGCGTGCGCACCGTGGCCGAGGGGGTCAAGGCCTGGAACCCGGTGTTCGATGTGACGCCGGCCGGACTGATCGACGCGATCGTGACCGAGCGCGGCGTGGTTGAACGTCCGGACGCCCAGCGAATGCGTGCACTGTTTCCGGATTGACCCTTCCGCACTGATCGTCGAGCCTGTCTCAACGCTCAGTTTCTTTGCGCCACACGGCCCCTGGCTTTCGCCTCGGGCCATCCTTGATGAGATGTCAATGTCCACCGTTCCGCGTATCGCTGTTCTGGTGCCTTGCTACAACGAGGCGGTCACAGTCGCCCAGGTCATCGCCGATTTCCGCGCTGCACTGCCGGACGCCGAGATCTGCGTGTTCGACAACAACTCGAAGGACGATACCGGCGCGATTGCGCGTGATCATGGCGCGCGGGTGCAGCGGGTCACTCTGCAGGGCAAGGGCCATGTGGTGCGGCGTCTGTTTGCCGATGTCGAGGCCGACCTCTACGTGATGGTAGACGGTGACGACACTTACCATGCTGCCAGTGCACCGGCCCTGGTGCAGTGCCTGCGCGAGGGTGCGCACGACATGGTGGTGGCGGTGCGCAAGCACGAGGCCGAAGCGGCCTACCGCGCCGGGCACGTCTGGGGCAACCGCATGTTGACCGGCTTCCTGAGTCGCCTGTTCGGGCGACCCTGCAAGGACATCCTGTCCGGCTACCGCGTGTTTTCGCGACGCTTCGCCAAGAGTTTCCCGGTGCTGACCGCCGGCTTCGACATCGAAACCGAACTCACCGTGCATGCGCTGGAACTGAAAATGTCGGTGGGCGAAGTCGACACGCCCTACAAGGAGCGGCCGGAGGGCTCGTTCAGCAAGCTCAGCACCTACCGCGATGGCTTTCGCATCCTGAAAACCATGCTGCGCTTGTTCAGCGCCGAGCGGCCCCTGGCCTTTTTCGGCGGTTTCGCTGCGGTGCTGGCCTTGGCCGGAATCGGTTTCGGAATTCCGGTGATTCTCGACTATCTCCAGACCGGCCTGGTGCCGCGCTTTCCGACCGCCATCCTGTCGACCGGGCTGATGATTCTGGCCGCGCTCTCTGGCTTCGCCGGGCTGATTCTCGACACCGTCACCCGCGGCCGTCGCGAGCTCAAGATGCTGGCCTATCTGCAGCATCCGGCCCCGCGCTGAAGCCATGCGCCAGTTCCTGTTGTTCTGCGTCAGCGGTGGGCTGGCTTTCGGCGTCGACGCCGGCTTGACCCAAGCCTGGGTGAGCCTCGCGGGGCTTGATCCGTGGAGCGCGCGGGCGCTTGCGTTTCCGGTGGCCGTAACCTGCACCTGGTTGTTCAATCGCCATTTCACCTTTCGCCCGCAGCGGCCGCTGTCGTTGCCGCGTGAGTGGCTGCTGTACGTCGGCACCCAGCTCGGCGGGCTGAGCATCAACCTCTTGACGTATGCCGTGCTGGCGGCGCTGCTGCCGCTGGTGGCGCGCTGGCCGGTGCTGGGCGTGGCTGCCGGTTCAGTGGCTGGACTGCTGGTGAACTTTCTTGGAGCCAAACATGTCGCCTTTGCCGATCGCGCCTGAGCCATCTGCCTCCGCGCGGCGCGCGGAGTGGCAGCGCATCGCGCTCAGTCTGCTGCTGCTGAAGTGCGCGCTGCTGTTGCTTGACCCGAACCTGCGCATCTTCATGGGCGACTCGGGCAGCTATCTGCATGGCGCGCTGACCGAATGGATCCCGCCGGACCGCAGTTTCACCTACCCCTGGCTGGTGTATGTGAGCGCGGTGTTCGCGCAGTCGGCGTTCGCGCTGGTGCTGCTGCAGAGCCTGTTCGGCGTCTGCACCGCCCTGCTGCTTTTCTGGATGCTGCGCCGCGGCGCGCAACTTCCGTTTGCGTGGGCCGCTGCACCTGCACTGCTGCTGGCGGTGGAGCCCGCGCAGCTGTTCTACGAACGCATGCTGATGGCCGAAGCCGCCGGCTTGCTGGCCTTGATGGGCTGCGTTGCCAGCGTGCTGGCCTACGTGCGCAGCGGACAGCTGCGCTGGGCGGTGCTGCTGGTTCTGGCCGGGCTCGTAGCCGTATCGATGCGGATGAGTGCGTTGCCGGTGGTGCTCGGCATGACCGCGCTGGCGCCCGTGCTGCGCGCGCACGCGCGCCACTCGATCGAAGACCCGGGTCGACCGCTGCTTGCAGTGCTGCGTCTCGGCCTGCACCTGTTCCTGGTGCTGGCGATGACCGTGGCAGCCCATGCCGCCTACAAGCACGCCTATGGCGCGCTTACCGAAGGCAAGCCCGAGTACATGCGTGAGCAGGGGCGGATGCGTCTGGGTCTGGTGGCGCCGCTGGTCAAGCCTGAGCATCTGCAGCGCTTTGGTCTGCCCGCTGAGCTGCTGAACCAGCTCGGTCATCCGCTGATCGATCACCGCACGCGCGAGCTGCAGATCTGGAGCAATCAGGGCCTGTGGGCGCAGATTCGCGACGCCCAGCCGCCGGCGGGCGCCGACGCAGTGGCCGGCAAGATCGCCGTGCGCGCGCTGCAGGGCGACCCGTTGGGGCTGTTCCGGATGGGTGGCGCGACCCTGCTCGACTACTTCGACAGCCCGTTGGCGCTGGCTCGCCTGCGCAACGATGCCGGTGACGTCGCCCCGAACCCGGGCATGATCCGCGACCTGCGGACCCATCTGCGCTACGACGCAAGCGATCTGTACGCGCGGCCCGGCGTCGTGGCCCAGGTGTTTCTTGGCAGCCGCTGGTGGTTGACCGCCGTGCTGTTCGCGCTGGCCCCGCTCGCGCTGGCGGTGATGTGGCGTTACCGTCAGCCGGGCCAGGCGCGGAGCGCCGCCTGGGTGATCGGGTTCGCGGGCCTCGGCTTGTTTGCCAGCCACCTGCTGTTTTCGCACATCGTCTCGTTCCGCTATCTGCACCCGATGCCGGCGTTCGTGCTCGCCAGCCTGGCCCTGCTGCTGGCGCCGCGCCGGGCCGCCAGCCCGCGTTCGTCCGACGTGGCATGAGCCGCACCGCCGCAGCGCGCGTGTGGCTTGCGCCGCTGCTGACGGTGCTCTCGCTGTTGCTGTTCGTCGTCCTTGCGACTCAGAGTTTGGGCTGGCTGGGTCCGTACTACGACGAGTGGATCTTCGTGCCGGTGTCGCTGCGTTTTCTCGGCGAATGCGAGCTCGATGCCGCAGTGGGAATCGCCAAGGGCTGCGTGCCCTTGATGCAGTCGCCGCCCTATGTCGGCGTGATCAAAGCCGCGCTGATGGCGCCGGTGTTTGCCGTGTTCGGCGTCGATGCCTGGAGCGTGAGGCTACCGCCGATCCTGCTCACGGCCTTCGTGTTGTGGCGATTCCAGCGCTTTCTGTCGCCGCGGATCGGCGCCTGGGCTGTGCTCGGTTTGCTGTTGATGGCGGTTGACCCAGTGCTGATCGAGCACGCGCGCTTTGACTGGGGGCCGTTCGTGGTTTCCAACCTGTGCAAGCTGCTGGGCTTGGCAGCGCTGTGGCGCTGGCTGGAATCGGGCCGATCGCTCGATCTCGCCTTGGCGCTGGTGCTTTGCATCGTCGGCCTGCTCGACAAACTCAGCTTCGTCTGGGTGGCGTTCGCCTATGTGTTTGCCGTGGTGCTGACCCAGCCCGATTGGCTGCTGACGCGACTGCGTGCGCTGCCGCGGGTGCAGACGCGGATGCTGGCCGGCGCGGCCGTGTTCATGCTGTTGATCGCCTGGAAGCTGATTCTCCCCGCGCTGAGGATCGAGTTGCCCGGCTTCGAACAGCCGCTGGGGCCGATCGAGCGCTTGCTGCGCGTGCTCGACCTCTACGATCTCAGTTTCGCCGGCCTCGCGCTGCGGCGCTGGGTGTTTGGAGTCGACCTGGTTGTGCCACTGTGGCCGCGACTACTGCTGGGCCTGCAGTGCGCCGCTGCGCTGGGGCTGCTGTGGTGGCGGCGGCGGGAGTACGCCAAGGACCGCGGCCCACTGCGTTTGCTGGCGATGTTCACCGCCATCATCTTCGGTCTGCTGCTGATGCTGGTCGCCACCCGCGAGGTTGGCGGCTCGCACCATCTGGTGGTGCTGTGGCCGTTTCCGCTGCTGCAGGCGCTGGCCATGATTGCCTGCGTGCCCGGGACCATTCGCGCGGGCGCGGCACGGCGAGTCGGCGTAGCGGCGGCGCTCGCGCTGATCCTGCTGCCGGCCGCGCGAGGTCTGCTGACTTACCGCGATGCGCTGCCGCTGTGGGCGGGCGAGCGGGCGGTGCGTGGACATTTCGATCCGGTGCTTTACGATGTGGCGGCTGCATTGGCCGAGATCGATGCAGACAGCGTGATCTCAAGCGAGTGGGGCTTGCACCATGGCCTGCTCAGCTTGGCGCGGCCTGCGGATCGGCTCAAGTATCGCGACTGGACCTGGCGGCTGCTGCAGGGCCCTGAGACAGATCCAGCGGCAACGGCGGTCCTGCATCAGCGGTTTATCGCGAACCGCCGAGTGGTCTGGCTCAGCTATCGCCGCAGCAAGGGCGAGCCGGCCACACACCGCGGCGCCGACTATCTGCACGCTTGGCGAGCCTGTCTGGAGAGCTCGCAGGTGCACGTGGGCAGGCGCTCCGACGTCGAAATCGAACTGCAGGTGCTGAGCTTCGGTAGCATGCCGTGCCGATCCCAAGCCCCGACCGCCAAACCTGGGGCCGTCACCCCGACCGCGCGCTGACGCACAACCGTTAGGCGTGCGTCAGCGCTTTCTTCCTTTGCACGAGCTTCTGCCCCTTGTCGACATCACTGATCTCCGTTGTCTCGCCCGTGTACGGTTGCGCCGACTGCATCGAACGCCTGTGCGAGCGCGTGTTTGCTGCGGTGTCGCAGGTGGGCGCGGACTGCGAGCTGGTGCTGGTTTGCGATGCCAGCCCGGACAATTCCTGGCAGCGGATCTGCGAGGTCGCGGCCGTGGACTCCCGCGTGGTCGGGCTGCTGCTGAGCCGAAACTTCGGACAGCATGCAGCGATCTCGGCCGGGCTGGCGCAGTCTCGCGGTGATTGGGTGGTGGTGATGGACTGCGACCTGCAGGACTCGCCGGAAGCCATTCCTCAGCTGATCGCACGCGCGCAGCAGGGCTTTGACGCCGTGGTCGGTGAGCGCGTGCAGCGCCGCGACAGTGTGTTCAAGCGCGGCGCGTCGCGCGCCTTCTACGCCACGCTGTCCTACCTGACCGGTGAGCGCCACAACCCGCAGACGGCAAATTTCGGCGTCTACAGCCGGCGCTTGGTGAACTCGGTCCTGCGCATGCCCGAGGCCGGGCGCTTCTTTCCGCTGCTGGTGCGCTGGGTGGGCTTCCGCCAGACCAGCCTGCCGGTCGCGCATGCCGAGCGCGAGACGGGACGCAGCGGCTACAGCTTCGGTCGCGCACTGCGGCTTGCGCTGGACACGATCCTGAGCTTCTCCGACCGACCGCTGCGGCTGGTGGTCCGACTGGGCCTGATCTTCGCCCTGCTGTCGTTCCTGATGGTCGCCTATAGCGTGGTGCGTTATGTGGCCGGTGATATCGCCGTGGCAGGCTTCACCAGCATCGTCGCTTCGGTCTGGCTGGTGGGCGGTGCGATGATCGCAAGCCTGGGCGTGGTCGGGCTGTATGTCGGCCGGATCTTCGGCGAGGCCAAGCGTCGCCCGCACTATCTGGTGGCAGAGAGCTTGAATGTGCCGGAGCGGGCAGGGCACGCGCGCGAATCGAATCCGGATGCGCCGTTGTGACCTCACGCCCCGATCTGATCGCCTATTCCGAATCCGAGAGCCGCCGCTTTGCTCTGAAGCTGGGGCGCGCAAGCGCTGCCGCCGTGGCAGACCCGACGCAGTTCCGCGACGAGATCGTCGACGGTGTTTGGGACGCGGTGATTCTGCGCATTCCTTGCGGCAGCGAGCGCGTTGCGGCGCAGCTCCGCGCGCTTGGGCTTGAGCCCTTGCAGGCCGACACCCTGGTGACCTGGCAGGCTGACCTGCAGTCGATCGCGGTGCCGGTACCGGAGGCGCCTTCGGGCTGCAGCCTGCGGCCTGCCAGCTCGGCCGACACCGATGCCATCGCTGCCCTGGTGCATGGCGTGTTCGCGCGCTATCCCAATCACTACGCCGCCAACCCCTTGCTCGATCCCGCGCTCGCGCTGGAGGGCTATGTGGAGTGGGCGTTGAGCCATGTCGACCACGCGGATCGGCTGTGCTGGCTGGCGATGGTCGACGGCGAGGTCGCAGCCCTGGCCTGCAGCAGTCACGCAGCCGCCGCTGGCGAGGCGGTGGGCGTTCTGCATGGAGTCGACCCCAGGGTTGGCGGCCGCGGCATCTACAGGTGGCTGATCGAAACCAGCCTGCAGCACTACCGGCAGCTCGGCTACCGGGTCTTCAGCATCGCCACCCAGGTCGGCAATCGCAGCGTGCAGCGGGTCTGGGGCCGGCTCGGTCTGGAGCTTGAGAAGGCTGAGGCGACCTTCCATCTGATGCCACTGCTCGGTCGCGCCAGCGCGTCGGCGGAGCTCGGTGCTTTCCCGTGCGAGAGCTTCGATGAAGCCCTGCAGTCGTTCTGGCAGCGTCACCACGAGTGGCAGGGGAAATCTGCCGGGCGCAGCAGCCTGAGTGCAGCCGCAGACGCACTGCCGGAGGGCCCCTTCGGCATGCGCGGCCTGCGCTTTGGTCGTGGCGGCCGTGCCGTCAGCGTGCTGATCGGCGCGGTCGGCCGGCCAGTGGCATGGATCCACACCGACCTGAACCCCGATTGACAAGGACATCCCGTGGGCTATCTGTTCATTGCGCTGACAATCCTGCTGACCGTCTACGGCCAGCTGGCGATCAAATGGCAGGTCAATCTGGCCGGCCCGCTGCCGGAGGCACCTGTGGCGCAGCTCGAGTACCTGCTGCGTCTGCTGCTGAACCCCTGGGTGATCACCGCAATCGCCGCCGCGTTCGGCGCGATGGTCTGCTGGATGGGGGCGATGACCAAGTTCGAGCTGAGCAAGGCTTACCCGTTCATGGCCGCGAACTTCGTGCTGGTGGGGGTGGCATCGGTGTGGCTGTTCAATGAGCAGGCGAGTTGGGCGAAACTGGCTGGCGTGGGCTGCATCGTCGTTGGGCTGGTGGTGATGGCGCGGGCCTGAGCAATCCACATGCCGGGTCACTGCATGGCCCGCTGCAGCTGTGTGTCTGACTTCCGGCGCCGTCGTGCTCGCGACGGCGCTCTTTTCTACTGATTCCGAGAATTCTTGCCAAGGATTAGCACCGTGTCGACGATTCCCTTCAACAAGCCCTACATGACCGGCCGCGAGCTGTGGTTGATCGCTCAGGCGCATGCGCGTGGGCATCTGTCCGGCGACGGCGAGTTCACCAAGCGCTGCCACGCCTGGCTGGAGCAGAACACCGGCAGCCACCGCGCCCTGCTCACGCACTCCTGCACCGCGGCGCTTGAAATGGCCGCGCTGCTGCTCGACCTGCAGCCGGGTGATGAGGTGATCCTGCCGTCCTATACCTTTGTTTCCACCGCCAACGCTTTCGTGTTGCGCGGGGCGGTGCCGGTGTTTGTCGACATCCGCGCTGACACCCTCAATCTCGATGAGACCCTGATCGAAGCCGCGATCACTCCGCGCACGCGGGCGATCTGCGTTGTGCATTACGCCGGGGTTGGCTGCGAGATGGACGCGATCATGGCGCTGGCTGACCGCCACGGCCTGGCGGTGATCGAAGATGCAGCCCAGGGCGTGATGGCCAGCTACCGCGGCCGCGCGCTGGGAAGCATCGGCCGCTTCGGTGCGCTCAGTTTTCACGAGACCAAGAATCTGATCTCCGGCGAGGGCGGTGCCTTGCTGGTCAACCGCGCCGAGGATGCCGAGCGTTCCGAAGTGATCCGCGAGAAGGGCACCAATCGCAGCAAGTTCTTTCGCGGTCAGGTCGACAAGTACACCTGGGTCGACATCGGCTCGTCCTATCTGCCCAGCGAGCTGATTGCCGCTTTTCTGGCCGCGCAGATGGAGCAGGCCGAGTCGATCACGGCGCAGCGTCTGCAGCTGTGGGACCGATACCACGCCGCTTTCGCCGAGCTTGAAGCCGAGGGCTGGATCCGTCGACCGATCATTCCTGCGCACTGCCAGCACAACGCGCACATGTATTACCTGCTGTTCCACTCCATCGCAGAGCGCACCGCCGCGATCGAGGCACTGAATGCGCAGAGCATCCGCCCGGTCTTCCACTACATCCCGCTGCACAGCGCGCCCGCCGGTCTGCGCCACGGCCGCACGCCAGCGCCGATGCCGGTCACCGACCGCGTCAGCGACTGCCTGCTCCGATTGCCCCTGTGGCTGCCGGATCTGGAGATCGAGCGCGTCATCGCCGCCGTGCTGGCACACGCAGGCCGGCGCTGATGCTCACTGCGCTCAGGCGCGGTTTGCCGGGCCTGCTGGTGCTGGTCGTGCTGGCGCTGAGCTGGGCCAACGCAGCGCGTTTCTCGGCATGGGTCGCCAACCCGCTGGCGCATGCGGACAGCTGGTATTTCGTCGACGCCTTTCTTGAGCCCTGGGATGCCGGTGAGCTGAGCTGGCGAGAGTTCTTCGTCAAACGCGGGCAGGACGATCACGCCCAGCCACTGCATCGTCTGGCCCTGCTCTGGAACGCGGAGACGCAGTCGCTCGATTTCGCGTTCGAAGCGCGCATCGGTCTGGCCGGCTTGAGCGCCTGCCTGCTGCTGTTGCTGGGTCTGTCCCTGCTGCATTTGCGCGCGGCTGGAGTGCGCCTGCGGGCCCTTTCCGTCCCCTTGGCCTTGAGCCTGGCCCTGCTGCCGGCGGCGGCGTTCTCGCTCAACTCGCATGAAATCTACTACTGGTCGCTGGTGGCGTTCTTCTACGTGTCCCTGCTGCCCGCGCTGGGTCTGATGGCCTGGGTGTGTTGGCAGTCGATAGCACCTGCGCGCCCAGCGGAAGGCGCCCCAGCGAAAGCCCCGCAGCGCCCTGCAGTGCACTGGCTGCAGTCGATGCTCAGCTGGCTGCTCACCGTGCTCGGCTGCATCGTCGTGCAGGTGGCCTTGGACGGAGCGGGCATGCTGGTGGTGGCAGCCCTGCTTGCGGTGCTGTTCGCTTCGGTTCTGCTGGGTTCCTCATGGCGGCGCTGCGCCGGCTTGGGCATCGCCCTGCTGATCGGTCTGGTCGCCTACCGCTGGACCTACGCGGCCCTGTTCCCAGACATCGGTGCCGGCGCTGGCGGTGGTGCCTGGGCGGCAGTGCAGGTGCTGCTGCAGCGTTGGGATGAAGCGGTCCAGTGGTTGCTGCTGCCGGCCGGCAGTGCGCTGGTCCATCCGACCCATCTGCAGATCTGGTTTCCCGATGGTGGCGCAATCGCCCTGCAGTGGTTCTCTGGCTCGATCGGGCTGGTGCTGCACGCCGCGTTCTGGATCAGTTGGTGGCGCCAGCGCGCGCCCGTGCCGCTGGCGCGGTTCGCGGCCGCCCTGATGCTGCTGAGCTATGGCATGGTGCTCGGCATCCTGCTGTCGCGGGTGCCGCAGTTCGGCACCGACTATCTGCTGCAGATGCGCTACATCGCGTTCTACCAGCTCGCCACCATCGCGATGATCCTGCAGATGCTGGTGGTGCTTTCGCGCCGCACCGATACCGGCGTCAAAGCTCGCCGCTCCCAGGTTTTGGTCTTCGTGCTGGCGTTCGCCTTCTTCGGGCTGCAGTACGCGCTCACCGAGCGGGCCTGGCAGCACGGCGTCCACATCCGGCAGTACTCGCTGTCGATGGCGAGCAATCTGCTGTGTCTGGCCGATCATCCCGGGCTGCAGACGCCGCAGTGCGTGCCCGGATTGGGTGCCTGTGACTACCCCATGGACGTTCGCGAGCGCCTGCTGGGCCTGCTTGAGCGCCGCCAGCTGAACCTGTTTGCGCCTGGATTTCTCGAAACCCACGACATGCAGACTGCAGCAGGCGCCACCACCTGCCTGCTGCCTTCGCCCTAGTCAACACGCGGGCGCTGGCTCACCCGAGCCTTGTCCGCCGGCGGCTGCGTGGCGGAGGCGCGTGCTAGAATCGCGAGCTTCGCACGGCGCCTTCCCGGGCTTGCTGGCGGCCTTTGCGGGCTGACGGCAGGGTCCCCGGCGCCCGCACCCCAAACCCGCCCGGGCGCGCTGCCGGGCCTTATAGACCGAGACCCCGCATGGCAGAGCTGGCGAAGGAAATCATCCCCGTCAATATCGAAGACGAGATGCGCAGGAGCTACCTCGATTACGCGATGAGCGTGATTGTGGGCCGCGCACTCCCGGACGCGCGAGATGGTTTGAAGCCGGTGCATCGGCGCGTGCTGTACGCCATGAACGAGCTCGGCGCGCACAGCAACAAGCCGTACTACAAGTCGGCGCGTATCGTCGGTGACGTGATCGGTAAGTTCCATCCGCATGGCGACCAATCGGTGTACGACACCCTGGTGCGCATGGCCCAGCCGTTCTCGCTGCGCTACCTGTTGGTCGATGGCCAAGGCAACTTCGGCTCGGTCGACGGCGATAACGCCGCGGCGATGCGTTACACCGAAGCGCGCATGTCCAAGCTCGCCCACGAGCTGATGGCGGATATCGACAAGGACACGGTCGACTTCCAGCCCAACTACGACGAGAAAGAACTCGAGCCCACGGTGATGCCGACGCGGGTGCCGAACCTGCTGGTCAACGGCAGCTCGGGCATCGCGGTCGGCATGGCGACCAATATCCCGCCGCACAATCTCACCGAGATCATCGACGCGACCATCGCGCTGATCGAAGACCCCGAGATCGGCATCGAGGGCCTGATGCAGTTCGTGCCCGGCCCGGACTTTCCCACCGCCGGCATCATCAACGGCTCGGCCGGTATCCACGAGGCCTACCGCACCGGCCGCGGGCGCATCTACGTGCGCGCCAAGGCCGATATCGAAGTCGACGACAAGACCAATCGCGAAGCGATCATCGTCACCGAGCTGCCCTACATGGTGAACAAGGCGCGGCTGATCGAAAAGATCGCCGAGCTGGTGAAGGAGAAGAAGCTCGAAGGCATCAGCGAGCTGCGCGATGAGTCCGACAAGGACGGCATGCGCATCTTCATCGAAGTGCGCCGCGACGCCGCCGCCGATGTGGTGCTGAACAACCTCTACCAGCAGACCCCGATGGAGTCGGTGTTCGGCATCAACATGGTCTGCCTGCTCGACGGTCGCCCGCGTCTGCTGAACCTGAAGGAGATGCTGGAAGCCTTTGTCCGCCATCGCCGCGAGGTCGTTACCCGCCGCACCATCTTCGAGCTGCGCAAGGCGCGCGAGCGCGCCCACATCCTCGAAGGCCTGACCGTCGCGCTGGCCAACATCGACGAGATGATCGAGCTGATCAAGACCTCGGCCAGCCCGCAGGAAGCGCGCGAGCGCATGCTGGATCGCCGCTGGGAGCCGGGCCTGGTGCGGGCGCTGCTGGGCGCTGCCGGTGCCGATGCCTCGCGTCCGGAAGACCTGCTGCCCGGCCTTGGCCTGCACGACAACGGCTACCAGTTGTCCGAGGCCCAAGCCAAGGACATCCTCGAAATGCGTCTGCATCGCCTGACCGGACTGGAGCAGGAGAAGCTGACCGAGGAATACAAGAAGCTGCTGGACATCATCCGTGGCCTGATCGAGATCCTCGAAGACCCCGCACGCCTGCTCCAGGTGATCCGCGACGAGCTGACCGACCTGCGCGAGAACTACGGTGATGCCCGACGTACGGTCATCCAGCCGAACATGGAGGACCTCAACATCCTCGACCTGATCGCGCCCGAGGATGTGGTCGTCACCCTGAGCCACGCCGGCTACGTCAAGCGCCAGCCGCTGACGACCTATCGCGCGCAGAAGCGCGGTGGTCGCGGCCGCTCGGCCACGGCGATGAAGGAAGAGGATTTCATCGAGCGCCTGTGGGTGGTCAATACCCACGACATCCTGCTGAGCTTCACCAGTTCCGGCCGCGTGTTCTGGCCCAAGGTCTACCAGCTGCCCGAGGCTGGCCCGAATGCGCGCGGCCGACCGATGGTGAACTTCGTGGCGCTGGAGCCCGGCGAACGCATCCAGGCTGTGCTGCCGGTGCGTGATTTCCCGGAAGGCCAGTTCGTGCTGTTCGCCACCGCGCGCGGCATCGTCAAGAAGACCCCGCTGACCGAATTCGCCTTCCAGCTGCAGCGCGGCAAGATCGCGATCAATCTGGAAGACGGTGATTCGCTGGTCGGCGTTGCGCTGACCAATGGCGAGTCCGATGTGATGCTGTTCGCCTCCAACGGCAAGGTCAGCCGCTTCGACGAAGGCACCGTGCGCCCGATGGGACGCACCGCGACCGGCGTGATCGGCATGCGCCTGGCCGAGGGTGAGCAGCTGGTGTCGCTGATCTGCGTGCAGGGCGAGCTCGACGTGCTGACCGCCACCGCCAATGGCTTCGGCAAGCGCACGCCGCTGGAAGAGTTCCCGAAGAAGGGCCGCGGCACCCAGGGCGTGATCGCGATCCAGACCACCGATCGCAACGGCAACCTGGTCAGCGCGGTGCAGGTCGAAGAGGCCCAGCAGGTGATGCTGATCAGCGATCAGGGCACCCTCGTGCGCACCCGCGTCACCGAAATCGCCCGCGTCGGCCGCAACACCCAGGGCGTGACCTTGATCCGCCTCGGCAAGGGCGAGCAACTGGTGAATGTGGAGCCGGTGCCGGCGTTTGAAGAGGATGAGGTTGAGGGTGAGGCTGTCGCGCTGCCGCTTGGCGCGGACGATGCCGGGGCGGTTGCGCCCGATTCCAGCGCGGCCGGTATAGGCGGAACGGAGCCGTCGGCTGAAGGCTCTGCACCGGGTCCCGAGGCCTGAGGTCGGCGCCCGGTTTACGCCACACCGAGACATCACCGGCGGTGACTTGTTCACTGCCGGCTGTTTTGGCACAGTCGAGGGCTGGCGCTTGCCAGCCCTCGCTGTTTGCGCGGGTTCATTGACTGGAGCGGGACATATATGACTCTCGATTCGTACCCGCGCGTGCTGGAATCGGCCGCGCAGTGGCATACGCAGCTGGCTGCGATCAAACGCGACAACCCTGCGGTCGACTTCAGCTGGTACGGCTATGACATCCTGGCCAATCTCTGGCATATCGAAGGGCTGCTTGGCAGCGAACACGGCAGCTTGTTCGCGCAGCTCGCCGGCCAGCCGGTCGCCGACATCGGTGCTGCCGATGGAGATCTGGCGTACTTCATGGAGCGTCTTGGCTTCGAGGTCGATGTGCTGGATTGGCCGTCGACCAATTGGAACGGCCTGCTTGGCGCGCGCCGTCTGCACCAGCTGCTGGAGTCAAACGTCGGAATCCACGAAGTCGATCTCGACAGCCAGTTCAAACTGCCCCGCGAGCGCTACGGCCTAGTGTTCCTGCTTGGCATCCTTTACCACCTGAAGAACCCGTTCTTCGTGTTGGAGAAGCTGGCTCGGCATACGAGCTACTGCTTCATCAGCACCCGGATCGCCCGGAACACGGCAGGCGGGGACTTGAATCTGGAGCAAGCGCCGGTGGCCTACTTGCTCGATCCGCAGGAATGCAACAACGACGCTACCAATTTCTGGATCTTCTCGATGCCGGGCCTGAAGCGGCTGTGCGACCGCTGCGGCTGGGACGTGGTCGCCGAGCGCAGGGTGGGCAATGTCGTTACCTCGAATTCCTCTTCGCCGGATCATGATGAGCGCGCTTTTCTGTTGCTACGCAGTCGCCACGTCTGAGCCGCTGAACGTTGCATAGAGGCGCCGTTCCGAGCTTGGATGCCGGTACTCGAAAGCAGCGTTCTCGGTTCGCTTCGCACGCAAGACCAAAACCAGCGACTCAGCGCAATTCCACATCCACATAAGCTTGCTCGATCGCGCGCTCAAGCGCGGCGAATACCTCGCGTGCGGATTCGAACTCGCGGCGCAGGCCGGGCAGGGCGCGGATGAGCTCCTGTTCTTCGGGGGAACCCATGGTGGCCTTGGCCAAGGTCATCCCGGCTTTGAGGTAGCGGGCACGGTGTTCGGCAACGACCCGCGCCAGGTCCATGATCTGCTGGCGTTCGATCTTGTCGATGTCGCGATGGATGATCTCGCGGTTGATCTTGCGGATCTCGCGCTCGATCTCCTGCAGCGCGTAGCGGTGGCGTTTCAGCAGGGCGTCTTCGTCGTCGTTGGCGAACATGGGGGCTCCCGGGGCGTGCAGCGGATGCGGACGGTGCATGCAAGTTCTGCGCTTGCGCCTTGCGTCAAGCCGGCGCGATCGTCCACCACCGCCCAGCCTTTCGCAGGGGGCACGATCGCGACGGCCAGCTATGCTTGCAGGCGATTCCCGATTCCCGATTCCCGATTCCCGACTACCAGCCCTCAGCCGGAGCCCGCAATGCCCCAGTCCAGCCTGTATGTTCTGCCGCCGCCGGCGACACCGTGCCTCGCCATCGACGGCAGCGAGCAGTTTTTCCCGGTACGGCGCATCTACTGCGTGGGCCGCAACTACGCCGAACATGCGCGCGAGATGGGGGCGGATCCGAGCCGCGAGGCGCCTTTCTTTTTCATGAAGCCGGGTGATGCCGTGGTGGCCGATGGCGCGCGCCTGGCCTATCCAGGGCAGACCCAGGATCTGCACTACGAGGCCGAACTGGTGGTCGCGATCGGCGGCAGCGGTGAGAACCTGAGCGCGGAGCAGGCCAAGGCGCTGGTATTCGGCTACGCGGTGGGCCTGGACATGACCCGCCGCGATCTGCAGGCGCAGGCCAAGAAGGGCGGCAAGCCCTGGGATATGGCCAAGGGCTTCGACCGCTCGGCGCCGTGCAGTGCGATCGTGCCGGCGGCGCGGATCGGCCATCCAAGCGCTGGACGCATCCAGCTGCACCAGAACGGTGAGCTGCGCCAGGATGCCGATATCGCTGATCTGATCTGGTCGGTGCCTGAGCTGCTGGCGAATCTCTCAAGCTTTGTGCGGCTGGAGCCGGGTGATCTGGTGTTCACTGGCACGCCGGCCGGCGTGGGCCCCTGCGTCGCCGGCGACGCGCTGGTGGCTTCGGTCGACGGAGTCGGCAAGGTCAGCGTCCAAATCGTCGAGCGCTGAACGAATGTCTGACCTGCGTTCGGATGTGCTGATCATCGGCGGCGGCCATAACGGCCTGGTCTGCGCCACGTATCTGGCCAAGGCCGGGCTGTCCGTGCGGGTGCTCGAACGGCGCGGTGTGGTCGGCGGCGCGGCAGTCACCGAGGAGTTCCATCCGGGTTTCCGCAATTCCACCGCCAGCTACACGGTGTCCCTGCTGCACCCGAAGGTGATCCGCGATCTCGACCTGCACGGCCACGGCCTGCGCATCGTCGAGCGTGAGCTGGGCAACTTCCTGCCGCTGCCGGATGGCCGCTATCTGAAGGCGGGCGAGGGGCGCACGCAGGCTGAGGTCGCCAAGTTCAGCGCCCGCGACGCCGAGCGTCTGCCGGCCTATGGTGAGCATCTCGACCGCGTCGCCGGCCTGCTGCGTGAGATGGCGCTGCAGACGCCTCCGAATGCCGTCGAGGGTGGTTTTCTGAAGGCCGTACCCGAGCTGCTGAAGGCCGCAGGGCTGGGCCGCCGGGTTGCCGGCATGGGGCTGGAGGCGCAGCGCGATCTGCTCGATCTGTTCACCGATTCGGCCGGTGCCTACCTCGAACGCTGGTTCGAGTCCGAGCCGATCCAGGCGCTGTTCGGTTTCGACGGCGTGGTCGGCAACTACGCCAGCCCCTACTCGGCCGGCAGCGCCTATGTGCTGCTGCATCACGTGTTCGGTGAGGTCAACGGCAAGCAGGGCGTGTGGGGACATGCGATCGGCGGCATGGGCTCGATCACTCAGGCGATGGCGCTGGCGGCCAAGTCGGTCGGCGTCGATGTGCGGCTGAACCAGGCCGTGGATGAAGTGCTGGTCGAAGCCGGACGGGCGGTGGGCGTGCGCACGTCCACTGGCGAGGTGCTGCGCGCGCTCTGCGTGGTGTCGAATCTCAACCCGAAGCTGCTGTTTAATCGGCTGCTGCCCGCGGCTGAACTGGGCGCCGACTTTGCCGAGCGCATGCGGGCCTATCGCTGCGGGTCCGGCACCTTCCGCATGAACGTGGCGCTGAGTGAGTTGCCCGACTTCAGCTGCCTGCCCGGGCGCGAACGCGCTGAGCACCACACCGCCGGGATCATCATTGCGCCGAGCCTGCGCTACATGGAGCAGGCCTTCTTTGATGCCCGCACCCGCGGGTGGTCGCAGCAGCCGATCGTCGAGATGCTGATTCCATCGACGCTGGACGACAGCCTCGCGCCTGAGGGCGCACATGTCGCCAGCCTGTTCTGCCAGCACGTCGCGCCCGAGCTGCCGGACGGCCGTCGCTGGGAGGACCATCGCGATGAAGTCGCGCGGCTGATGATCGATACGGTCAACGCCGCGGCACCGAACTTCAAAGCCTCGGTGCTGGGCTTCCGCGCGCTATCGCCGTGGGATCTGGAGCAGGAGTTCGGCCTGATCGGCGGCGACATCTTCCACGGCGCGCTGAGCCTGAACCAGCTGTTCTCGGCACGGCCGGTGCTGGGCCACGGCGACTATCGCGCGCCGATCAAGGGCCTGTACCTCTGCGGCTCCGGCAGCCACCCCGGCGGCGGCGTCAGCGGTCTGCCCGGTCACAACGCGGCGCGCGAAGTACTGCGGGACCGCGGTCGCGGCTGGTGAGGTCGGCCGCAGGCAAGATCGGCGTTGCGCATGTCGAGCGCAAACGGCGTGGGGCTGACTTCAAACCGTGGCTTCGCTTGGCCGCGCACTCCCGCGCTGCCTGCCGTGGATCTTCGCGTAGTCGAGCTCTTGAATGTCCCGAGCGGCGCTGCCTGCCACGGCGCGCGGCTCGGCGTTGGCATCGTGAGCCCGCTGCATTTGGTGTGTCGCTTGCATCAACTGCACGCGACAGGCGGACCTTGAGTTCGACCCTCAGGCGTCATCGATGAGGCCTGATTCGAAGCTTCCAAAACTCAAGCTCCACCAGCAGGCGAGGAAGGCCTTCAGCCCTGCGGTGATGGCAGGCTTGGTCGGGCTGCTTGGGCTTGTCATTGTTCTGATCGCCGCTTCGCTGCCGATCAGCATGGTCGATCAGGGCGACTACCCGCGCGCCGTGTCGCGGATCATCGGCGAGCCGCTCGCGCCTGGCGAAGACGCTGCAGCCGATGCGCCGCACACGCGCTGGCGGCTGCAGAGCGGCCTGCCGCACCCGAACCCGTCGTCAGGGACTTCGTCCTTTGCTGTTTGCCGGCGCCGCACTGCTGCAGGCGGGCTATCAGGATCGCTTCGATCTGGAGCATCTGGGCGTCGCAGCCAAGTCGATCTGGGTGCTGTCACTGCTTGTGCTTGCGATCGCGGTGGGCAAGCACCTGGCGCTGGTCGGGACCGGCAGGATTGTTCTGGCGGGTGTCTTTCTGCTCGTTTCGTTCGCGGCACACAATGTCGCCTTTCTGCAGTCCTTCTATGCCGAGTTCAGCTTTTTCCTGGGCTTGCCGATGCTGCTGGCCGCACTGCTTTGGGGCGATGGACGTGCACGACTTGGCCTGTTGCTGGTCGGTCTGCTGATGTGCGGCGGTGCCAAGGCGCAGTTCTTCTATTTGCCCCTGCTGATGCTGGCGGTCATGTGGCTGCAGGCGCAGTCACGCCAGTCGCGTCTGCGCAGTTCCACTCTCGGCGTGCTCGCGCTTGCTCAGGTGCTGTGCTTCGCGCCGCTGTTGATCAGCGATGTGATGGGCTTCAACCACCACCACTCGACCTATCTCGGTTCATATCTGGCCATGACCGAGCCGGAGCGGGAGCAGATGGGGCTCGCTCCCGCCGAGCGCGCATGCATCGGCGTTGATGCCTGGGGCAACCGCTTGCTCACGCTGGATTCGGTGGACCCGGTGCCGGGCAACAGCCCATGTCCCGGGGCGCGTTCGAAGAGCTTGCTCGATACCTTGCGGCCGTACGTGGCGATGCCTTCAGTGGCCGTGCGCTTGATCGCCAGCGGGCTGCCGCCGCATCTGACCGTTCGCTACTTTCACGTCGACGCGGACGCGCACTACGTGGTTCTGACCAAGATCCACGTGCCGACCACAACACGCGCACTCATGCGCCTTACGGAGCTGCGCGACGCACTGATTCGACCCTGGGCCCTGCCGCTGCTGCTCTCGGCTGCGCTGATACTCGCGCTGTGGCGCCTGTCGCGGACGGCGGACGATGTCGCGGCCGCCGGCTTGCTGTTGATCCTGATCTTCATCAGCCAGGTGATCGTCGCGCTGCTGGGTGAAGGTGTGCGTGATCTCAGCAAGCACCTAGCCGGCGCGCAGTACGCGCTGGACCTCATGCTGACGCTCGCGCTGGCCCGGGCGATCCTGGCCGCGCGGCGACGATTTCCCTGAAAATCAACCGGGCCGAGAGCTCGCTCGACTGCCGCGCCGGTCCATTCGTACGGCCCCGCGCATTGCCTAATCGGTCTCGACCGCAGGCGCTTTCGTACGCTGGGACGCGCAGCGGGCCAACGGCGGAGCGCTCAAATGGAAGCGCGGGACCCATCCGCATCGTGGTCCACGAAATACAGGCCGGCATAGAGTTTGGGGTCGATCGAATAGCCCTCGCGACGCTTGGCATCCAGCCAGGCCGCTGACTCTGCGCGTGGCACCTCGTGCACGGTGATGTTCTCGGTCGCATCGCCACCGCCTGCATGCACCCGGGTCAGGCCGTAGGCGCGCACGAAGGCGATCAACTCGGTACTCATGCCGGAGGAAGACGGCCCCATAGTGAGGAACTGCACGCGCCCGGCCTGCCAGCCGGTTTCCTCCAGCAATTCGCGCTCGGCGGCAAGCTCAATCGACTCTTCGCTGTCGATGTCGCCGACCAGGCCGGCCGGCATTTCGATGCTCCTGCACTGGATCGGTTCGCGAAACTGTTCGACGAACACGATGCGGTCGTCCGGCGTCAGTGCCACCACAATCACCGCACTGCTGGCATTGGTACGCTCGGCGTATTCCCATCGGCCGCGCTTGCACAGTCGCAGGAAACGACCCTCATGCAGGACTTCAGGGGTGTCGGAAGCGGGTGGCGTTTGCATGGGCGGGTATGCCGGCGGCGCAAGCCGCTAGAATTGGCGCCCCATCATACGACCACATCGCGGCAGGGAACCTTCCCGCCGTGGGCGTTGTCGATCACGCCTACCGTTTCGGAACTCTACCGCATGCTCGCAAGACTGTTGATCCTCGCCCTGCTGCCACTTTCCGTCTACGCGCAGGGAGGCGCGCCCACAGCGCCCGCGCAGCAGCCCGAAGGTTCGGCGGGTGCTCGGCCCACACCCGCGCAGGTCGGCGAAGCGATCGCCAGCGTGGACGATGTCAGCAGGCTGCTGCAGCTCGCCGGCGAGCTGCAGCAGCAAGGCGATCTGGACAGTGAATTGCTGGTTTGGCAGCGCCTGATTGCGCTGCGCCCGCACACCGGTCTCTACATGTACGAGATGGCGGCCGTGTTGGCGCAACAGGACCGCAAGAGCGAAACCTACAACACCCTGCTGGAGCTGCACGCGACGGGTTTCAGCTACGACCCGAGCGTGGACGATCGCTTTTCGAAGGTGAGCACGACTGAGGTGTGGAACTACATTGTGGGTGTGCTCAAGAAGAATGGCGAGCCTGTCGGTCCGGGCAGGGTTGCGATGACCTTGCCCAAGGATGATTTGCTGATCGAGTCGCTGACTTTCGACCGCAGTCGCGGCCAGCTGCTGGTGGGTAGCGTTCGCGAGGGCTCGGTTTCGCTGGTCGGCTCGGATGGCACGCTCAAGCCGCTGGTGACAGCCAATGATGAGAACGGCATGTGGGGCGTGTTCGGTGTTGGCGTGGACGTCGAGCGCGGCTTTCTTTGGGTTGCCTCGACCGCCGTGCCGCACTTCAAGGGCTACGATGCGGAAGCGGATCTCGGCAAGGCCGGCGTCTTCAAGTTCCGGCTGTCGGATGGCAAGTTCATTAAGAGCTTCCTGTCGCCGGTGATCAGCGGCAGCCCGTTTTCGATGACCTACGTCACCGTTGCAAACGATGGCGCGGTGTACGTGGCCGATGCCATCAACAACGCCCTGTATCAGATCCGGGACGACACCTTCACCCGCATCCTGCACGCGCCAACACTCACCAGCATCCGTGCGCTGGCGACTTCAGATGATTCGAAAATCCTCTACTTCGCCGACTCAGAGCGCGGCGTTTTCGGCTTCGACCTCGCGGCCGCCAAGGCCTTCGACATCGCAGTGCCGCCACGTACGTCCTTGTTCGGTATCGAGGGCATGACCTACCTCGATGGCCATTTGCTGGTGGTGCAGAACGGCTTGCCGACCAATCGCATCCAGCGACTCGCCCTGGATGCCTCCGGACGCAACGTGGTCAAGGCAGACCCGATTTCCGTAGGCCGCACCGATCTGACCATGCCGGCCGGCGCCACCTTGAACAGCGATGGCGAGGTGCTGCTGATCGGCAACAGTCAGCGCGACAAGTACGACCGCTTTGGTTTGCCGCGAAACAAAGATGCGCTCGAAGGCGCGAAGATTTTCAGCATCCGCGCCGACTCCGGAATGCAAGCGGCTGAGATGTGAGCTTGCGGCACGAGGCTTCGCCGGCGGGTTTCGCGGCGAGGCTGGGCACCGTGGCTGCGTTGATCGCCTGGCGCCTCAGCTGGCTTGAACGGGCAGCTGCCCGTATCGCGCAGCCGTTCGTTGCATGGGTGCGCACGGCACCGTGAAGCGGCATTGCCGCCGCGGGCTCCGCGCTTCATGTGCTCCACCCGGTTGATGCGGGCCTTGAGTCGGCCATCATCGGAGCGCCGCCTGGAAGTCGCTCAGTCCAGTGCCTGCAGGCGACGCCGGGTCATCGGCCCCAGCTTCAGCTCGTCAGCCAGCAACTGCAGCTGGTGTTGGTCAGCGGGTCGCCGTCGGCTCAGCAGCAGTGCATCCCCCAGTTCGATGTCGCACCGGATGGTGGCAAGTTCACGGCTCAGGCATGCCAGCTCGCGGTGTTGACCGATCCGCTGCGCGTGCGCTGCAGCACCGCGCAGGCGAAGGTAGGGCAGCTCAGCCAGACGCAGCAACAACTCATCCAGCGTGTGGAAGTGGGCCAGCAGTGCGGCTGCAGTCTTGGCGCCCACGCCTGGCACGCCGGGAATGTTGTCGACCGCGTCGCCGGCCAAGCCCAGAAAATCTGGAATCTGCCGTGCCTCCACGCCGTAGCGCGCAAGTACGCCAGTGACGTCCCAGCGCAAGTCGCGCGCGTAGTCCCACTGGCAGTCGCCCGCATACAGCAGCTGCGAGAGATCCTTGTCAGCGGAAATGATAAGACTGTTGATTTCGTGTGACCGCAGCGCGGTCGACAGGCTTCCGATCAGATCGTCCGCCTCGAACTCTGAGTCAACCAGCGCACTGATGCCCAGCGCGCGCGTCAGGGCGATGCATTGGCGGAACTGGTACTTCAGCGACTCCGGTGCAGGCTCGCGGTTCGCCTTGTAAGCGGGGAAAATTCGATTGCGAAACGACGTTTCCAGCGATTCATCGAAGGCGAGGGCGATGCGTTCCGGCTGTTGCCGCTCCAACAATTCCAGCAGAAACCGCAGAAATCCCTGCACCGCATTGACCGGCCGGCCGTTGCTGTCGACGAAGTCGTCGGGTATCGAGTGCCACGCGCGGAACACGTACAGGCTGGCATCCACCAGCAGCGCGGGAGTCTGATTCAAGGATGCCAGTCCTTTAGTCGCTCAAGAACGTCCGGGCGTGGCCGCTCCCCGACGCTCTCGCGGGCCGTGCCAATGTGAATGAAGCCGACCACGGCTTCGCTGTCTGCGAGGCCCAGTTGCCCGGCGATGACGGGGTCATAGGCGGCCCATGCGGTCAGCCACTGTGCGCCGAAACCCATTGCCTGTGCGATCTGCAGCAGGCTGAAACACACGCAACCTGCCGTCAGTTGCTGCTCTATCGCGGGGATCTTGTGTGGGGTTTGATAGCAGCCGATCACGATCACCACCACCGGCGCCGCCACGAATCGCCCCCGCTCTTTGGCGAGCACGCCCTCGTCACAGCCAGGCTCTAGCTCAAGTTTGCGTGCGGCCAGTCGATCTCCCAACTGGGCGCGGGCATCGCCCGCGACGCGCAAAAAGCGAAACGGAGCCAAGGCACCGTGGTCCGGTACGCGTGAGGCGACTCGCAGCATCTCAAGCAGCTGCGAATCACTGGGGCCGGGCTCACCCAGCAGGCGCGAAGGGGTGGATCTGCGACGTTCTAGAACAAAGACGGTCATGGGGTTTGAGGAATGTTGAGCGGAAGGGGGTCAGGCGGAGTGACGGGCCGGGTCGATGGGGGTCAGAGGTGTCGCA
Source organism: Aquimonas sp. (assembly GCF_044377145.1). NCBI lineage: Bacteria > Pseudomonadati > Pseudomonadota > Gammaproteobacteria > Lysobacterales > Lysobacteraceae > Aquimonas > Aquimonas sp. The sequence continues at coordinate 10,866 of NZ_JBILJQ010000030.1, read as the reverse complement.
GCAGGGTCGTTGTCTGTCAACATTGCGAGCCGAGGCAGGGTTGGACTGAGGCCGATCACCCCTGAAGCGCGAGCCGACTCACGTTTCCAGCGCTGCCTCGTCCGTAGACTCGCGAACCTAAGGGGATTCAGCTTCATAATCAGGCCGTGCCATGAACAGCAAGTCTACCCCCGACAACATAGTGGACATCAATGGCCGACTCGGCATGAAGCACGGCGTCGACATATCGGCTCTCGTCACCGGGCTGCGCGCGCGCGCAGTCAAGCGCCTGCCCGCGTTTCTTGGCGAGGTGCTTGACAAGGCGGATAACACGCTGTTCGACTTCGTGCAGCGCGCCGATGGCTCGCTCAATCACCAAGAGTATTTCGACGCGATGCGTGAACTGCGTCGCCAGCGGCCGCAGATCGAGCAGCGCTTCCAGAACTATTTCGTCGATGCATTTGGCGCCTACGAGCGTCGACTGCCGGTCCGCATCGACCTCGAAAATTCCACCAAGCCCGCGCCGGGCGAACTTAGTCTGGTCAGCGAGGACGAGCTTGAAGAGCAGCTCAGCGCACGCATGGTCGCGGTTGCGATTTCGCGTGGACTGGGCCCGGCACTGCATCAGTTGAATCGGCGTCTGTCGGCTCTGATCGGCGGCGTCGAAATCGACGATGAGAATTCGCCGGTGGGACCCTCCTACATCGCGCAGGGCTTCCGCAAGTCCTTGGATGGCTGCGAAGTTTCGGTGCGGGTGAAGGTGCTGCTGTTCAAGCTGTACGAGCGCGAGCTGCAGCGGCTGTTGCCGGCGTTTTATGTCGACATGAACAAGGCGCTGATCGAGTCGGGGGTGCTGCCGGAAATCCGCCACACCGTGGCGCGGCGGCCGGGAGCTCCGTCGCCGAGATCCGCGTCCAACGAATCGACTGGCGAAGAGGGTGATTACCCGGGCTATCAGCCGCCTCCCCAGCGGGAGTATGGCGAGCCGCAGTCACAGGTCAGTCCGGCCGCCGAGCAGGCGCTGTTTTCGACCCTGCACGAGCTTCTGGAGAGCTACCGCGGAACGCGCGCAGGCCGGGCGCCAGGTGCGGCACCCGGCGCCAAGACGCCCGAGTCGGCCATCGGAGGGATGGGCGAAACCTTGCCGCTGCGGCCGTTGTCGCCGAACGAGATGCTCTCGGTGCTATCGCTGTATCAGAACGACCTGCCTGAGTCCGTCAGTGCTGCGATCGACGATCCCGACCAGAGCCTGTCGCAGCGCCTCAAGCAGGAGCTGCTGACCGGCGCTGAGCGCTTGGGACTGGACCCGAACACCTCGCGCATGAGCGCGGCCGACGAGGACGCTATCGATCTGGTCGGCATGCTGTTCGAGGTGCTGCTGGAAGAGCGCGACTTCCACACCGACACCCGTCGCACCATCAGTCGGCTGATCGTGCCTTTCATCAAGGTGGCGATGCTGGACCGGCGGATGTTTCTGCAGAAGTCGCATCCGGCGCGCAAGCTGCTGAACTCATTGGCCGAGGCCTGCGAAGGCAACTCGGGCGAGGCGCCGCAGGATCGCGAGTTGCTCGACCGCGTGCGCCGTACGGTTGATCGACTGTCGGTCGAGTTCAACGAAGATGTGGCCATCTTCGAGACGCTGGAGCAGGAGTTCCGTGAGTTCATCGAACAGCATCGGCGGCGGATTGCACTCGCCGAACGACGTGCGGCGGAAGCACAGCGCGGCAAGGAGCGGCTGGAGTTTGCGCGCTCCGCGGCCAGCGCCGAGCTGGGTCGCAGGCTTGAGGTGCACGCCGATCTAGCGCCCGCGATTGATTCCTTCCTGCGTCGCTACTGGGTGCATCACATCACCCTGATGGGCCTGCGCGAAGGCCACGACGCGCCCAAGTACCAGGCCGCCCTGTCCGCCGGGGATGCTTTGCTTGGCGCCTGGATGGAAGCGCGCGAGCGCCGTCAGTTCTCGGAAACCTCATTCTCTTCGCTGAGGCCCATGCTTGAGCCGGTCCTGCAAAGCGCCGGCTGCGTGGGTAACGCAGCTGACGAAGTACTGCAGTCCCTGTTTGCAGCCTTGAGCCCACGCGCCGCTTCGCCGGAAATCCAACAGCAGCTGGCAGTCTCGGTCGAGCGCAACGCCCCCCCTGCAGATTCGCCAACGCTGGCTGCAACGGTTCGAAGCGACGACGCCGAAGCCGAGGCTGAGCCGGATCCACTCGCCGGGCTTGAGTTCGAAGCCAGCGACGTCGAGCGCATCCGCAAGATGCCGGTCGGCACTTGGGTGCAGTTCTTCGACGAGGATGGCAATTCGCAGCCGGCCAAGCTGAGCTGGCAGAGCCCGATCTCGAATCGCCTGTTGTTCGTGAATCGCCGCGGCCTGCGTTACTGCGTCGCGTCGGCGGAAGAGCTGGCCGCGATGATCGGCGCCAAGCGCTTGATCATTCGCCAGAACGATGCGGCCTTCGAGCACGCCATGAACCAAGTGCTGGGTCGCTTGCGCGCCAACTCGGCCGCTGGATCCGGCAAAGGCGCGCAGGAGTGATAGCGCGGGCCGCGCATTGAAGCCGGGGCCGGACGCTGAGTGTGCGAGCCGGCCCGGGTTCCGGTTCGAGTGCGGTGTTCAGTGTTTTCTCGCTCCGTGTTCTGCAGTGGCAAGGTGCGAGCCCAAACGATGACGTGAGCGGTCGAGGCCTGCGAGTGCGCGAACCGATCGATCTCGCGTATTGTTCGCGTCGCGGGCAGAGCTGCTGCCGCTCTACCTGACATATGCCGACCCCGGCATTGCACCCGGTGTCATCCCTCTGCCTAGGACTTTCGGCTAGCATCCACGTGGGGTTCACAAGAGGGGAGTTGTCCGAATGGCTGGTACGGTCTGTGCCGTGGTCGAACGCGTGCCCGGCGAACGCCGGGTGGCGTTGACACCGGAAATCGCAAAGAAGCTTCGCGCGGCGGGTTTGACCGTCGTTCTGGAAAAGGGCGCAGGTGTTTCAGCGGCCTTCCCTGACACCGCCTATATCGACGTCGAGTTCGTCGACAGCGCCGCCGCGGCACTCGCCCGCGCCGACGTGCTGCTTAAGGTGCAGCCGCCTGAGGATGATGAGATCGCCGGCCTGCGTGAAGGCGCGGTGGTGATCGGCTTCCTGCAGCCGCATACCGGTGACGCCCGCATCAAGGCATTGCGCGACCACAAGATCACCAGTTTCGCGATGGAGCTGCTGCCGCGCACCACCCGTGCACAGGCGATGGATGTGCTGAGCTCGCAGGCCGGCATGGCCGGCTACAAGGCGGTGCTGATTGCCGCCCAGGTCAGCGGCAAGTTCTTTCCGATGTTGACCACGGCGGCCGGCACCATCCGCCCGAGCAAGGTGTTGATCGTCGGTGCGGGCGTCGCTGGTCTGCAGGCGATCGCCACAGCGCGCCGGCTCGGCTCGCAGGTGGAAGGCTTCGATGTGCGGCCGGAAACGCGCGAGCAGATCGAATCGCTCGGCGCCAAGTTTCTTGACCTCGGCGTCAGCGCTGCAGGTGCCGGTGGTTATGCGCGCGAACTCACCGCAGAAGAACGCGCCGAGCAGCAGCGCAAGCTGGCCGAACACCTGAAGAATATCGACGTGATCGTCACCACTGCAGCCGTGCCCGGCCGCGCGGCGCCGAAGATCATCACCGCCGCGATGGTGGAGGGCATGAAAGCCGGCAGCGTGATCGTCGACCTCGCCGCCGAAACCGGCGGCAACTGTGAGCTGACCCGCGCCGGCGAAACGGTGCTGACAGCCAACGGGGTCAGCGTGGTTGGGCCGACCCATCTGGCCTCGATGGGCTGCATCCACTCCAGCGAGATGTACGCGCGCAACCTGCACAACTTCCTCAGCCTGTCGATCAAGGACGGCGCGATCGCGCTCGACTGGACCGACGATCTGGTGGCGCAGACCTGCCTCACCCACGACGGCGCGATCAAGCACGCCGCCACCCAACAGCGAATCGAAGGAGGGGCCGGCTGATGGACGGTTTTGTTGCGCTGTATATCTTCATGCTGGCTGCGATCTGCGGCCACATCATCATTTCGCGGGTGCCGGTGATCCTGCACACGCCACTGATGTCGGGTTCCAACTTCGTCCACGGCATCGTGGTGGTCGGCGCGATGATCTCGCTGGCGCATGCGGACACCAATCTGGAGCGCGCGATCGGCTTTATCGCCGTGCTGCTCGGCGCCGGCAATGCGGTCGGCGGCTACGTGGTCACCGAGCGCATGCTGGAGATGTTCAAGTCCAGCAAGAAGAAGGAGGGTTGATCGATGAGCCTTCCTGAATTGCTCGACCTGCTCGCCAAGGCCAGCTACTTCGCCGCGGCCCTGCTGTTCATCATCGGCCTGATGCAGATGGGCTCACCGGTCACCGCCAAGCGCGGTATCCGCTGGGCCGGCTTCGGCATGGTGATCGCCACCGTGGTGACCTTCTTCGCACCCAGCACCTGGGGCAGCCACGGCATCGATCCGATCAATCTCGGCCTGATGGTGCTGGCGATCGTGCTGTCGTTTGTGTTCTGGGCCTGGGGCAAGCGGGTGCCGATCACCGACATGCCGCAGATGGTCGCGATCTTCAACGGCATGGGCGGCGGCTCGGCGGCGGCAATCGGCGCCTTCGCGCTGATCAATTCGGCCGCACACACTGGCGCCTGCACGCCGGCCGACATGGCCGCACATGCCTGTCTGGACACAACCAAGTTGGTGCTGGCCATCCTGGGTTCGCTGATCGGCGCGGTGTCGTTCTCGGGCTCGGTGATCGCATGGGCCAAGCTCGATGGCCGGCTCGACAAACGTTTCAGCTTCAGCGGCCAGCAGTTCGTCAACCTGCTGGTGTTCGTGGCCTGTCTGGGCCTCGGCGCCTGGCTGGTGTTCGAGCTCGACGTGCGGATCATCATCGCCTTCTTCGTGCTGACCCTGGTGTTCGGCGTGCTGATGACCCTGCCGATCGGCGGCGCCGACATGCCGGTGGTGATCTCGCTGTTCAACGCCTTCACCGGCCTCGCGGTCGCGTTCAAAGGCTACGTGCTGCAGAGCGAGTCGCTGATCATCGCCGGCACCGTGGTGGGTGCGGCTGGCATGCTGTTGACCCAGCTGATGGCCAAGGCCATGAACCGGCCGATCAGCAATGTGCTGTTCTCCAGCTTCGGTGGCAGCAGCGGCGAAGCGAAGGAAATCACCGGCTCGCAGAAACCCATCGAGGCCTCGGATGTGGCGGCGATGATGGCCTACGCCGAACGCGTGGTGATCGTGCCTGGTTACGGCTTGGCGGTCGCGCAGGCCCAGCACAAAGTGTGGGAGCTGACCCAGCAGTTGCTCAAGCGGGATGTCAAAGTCAAGTTCGCCATCCACCCGGTCGCCGGCCGCATGCCGGGCCATATGAACGTGCTGCTGGCCGAAGCCGGCGTGCCCTATGACCTGATCGTCGACATGGACGACATCAACCCGGAGTTCCCGATCACCGACGTCTCGTTGGTGATCGGCGCCAACGACGTGGTCAACCCGGTCGCCAAGACCGACCCGGCCAGCCCGATTTACGGCATGCCGATCCTCGATGTCGTCAACTCGAAAAACACCATCGTCATCAAGCGTGGCAAGGGCACCGGTTTCGCCGGCATCGAGAACGCCCTGTTCTACGCCGAGAACACGCGCATGCTGTTCGGCGACGGCGCCAATATGGTCAGCCAACTGGTGGCCGAGCTGAAGGCGTTGGACGGAGGGCACTGAAGGCACGGATTCGGGATTCTCAAGTGCGGTGACTCCGCATGCTTGGAGTTCGAGAGTTGCCTGACTGCTTGAACGCAGACATCGAACGCCCCGTTCGCAAGGACGGGGCGTTCTTCTTTCCGCGTGGCAATCCCTGCTGAGTACTGAACACATGACCTCCGGCCGGTCGCTGGTCGCGTGCCTTCGCGTACCCTGCGTCGCCCGGCCGCTGCAGCGGTAGCCCATGCGTTCCTCTGTGTTTCTCCCCCTTGGCCGGCTTCTGTTCGCCGGCATCGCCTGTTTTTTGGTGGCGGCCACCGCGATGGCCGATGAGATCGAGCTCGACGGTCGTCTCGATGAGGCTGCTTGGGCAGATGCCCTGCACATCGACGATTTCCGCACCGTGCTGCCGTTAACGCGCGAGCAGCCACCGGTGCGCACAGAGGTTCGGGTGCTTTCGCGCGACGACGGCCTGTACTTCGGCATCCGCGCCGAGCAGCCCGCAGAGTTCGCCCGCACCCGCCACCCGACCCGGCGCGATGCGCAGGCGCGCGCCGACCGCATCAACCTGATCATCGATTTCGAGGGCGCCGGCAGCACCGCCTACGAGTTCACCGTGAGCCTCAGCGGTGGCGTGCAGGATGCCATCGTTACCGGCCAGAACAGCTACAAATACGATTGGGACGGCGTCTGGCAGCAGGCGGTGGCCGAGGACGCCGACGGCTGGAGTGTCGAGGTACGGCTGCCCTGGGGCATCGCGCCGCTGGGCCGGATCGAGGATGGACGCAGCACGATCGGCGTGTATCTGTCGCGGGTGATCGAGCAGGACGGCCTGCGCTTCTCGCATCCGCACTACGACTTCGAGAATCCCACCTTCGTCGCCGACATGGCGCGCTTCGAGATCGACGCGCACAGTGGCCTGCGGCTGGATGTAGTGCCCTACGTCGCGGTGGCGAACGATCGCCTGGCAGAGACCATCCACACCCGCGCCGGCGCCGATTTCTATCTGGCCAGCGGTGGCCATCGCTTGAACGCAACGCTGAAGCCCGACTTCGGCCAGGTTGAGAGCGATGCGCTGGTGGTGGACTTCAGCGCCATCGAGACCTTCTTCAGCGAGAAGCGTCCATTCTTCACCGAGAACCAGAGCCTGTTCGACGTGCCGCTCGGCGGCGGCGCGCTGCTGGTCAATACGCGGCGCATCGGCGCTCGGCCGGATGCCGGCCCCGAGGGCATCGGCGAAGTCGATGCGGCGATCAAGTACACCGGCGCCTTCGGCCCGGCCGATATCGGCGCGCTGATTGCAACCGAAGAAGACAGCAGCCTGGCCGAAGGGCGCGAGTTCCGCGTGCTGCGCGGCCGCATGCGTGCTGCCAGCGGCGAGTACGGCGTGAGCCTCACAGACACCCTGCGGCCGACCCTGCAGCGCGAGGCGCGCACCGGCGTGGTCGATGGCCTGTGGCGCCCGCTGGAAGGCCTGCAGCTGCGCGGCGCGGCCGGGCAGAGCGATATCTCTGATGAGATTCGCGGCGATCGCGACGGCCGTCTGCTGTGGCTGCGCATGGACCACGTCATCAGCGAGCGCTGGCGGCAGGAATACGAGTTCAACCGCTACGGCCGCGATCTGCAGCTGGCCGATCTCGGCTACCTCCCGCGCGCGGATCTGACCCAGCTGCGTGCCTCGCACAGCTGGTACACGCGCAGCTATCCGGCCGGCTCGCGGCTGCGCGAAAGCGTGTGGGAGACCGAGCTACTGTGGCAGCGCAACAGCGCCGGCGAGCGCCTGTACGCGGGCGCCGAGCTGCTGCGGCAGTGGCGCTTCGTCAACGCGGCGCGCCTGTATGCCTATGTCGGTGGCACCGGGCGCTTTGTCGATGATCTGATCCTGCGCGGCAATGGCAGCGTACACCTGCCCGCACAGCCCTACCTGGGCCTCGAATACGAAAGCCAGCGATTGGGCCGCTGGCGCTTCGATGCCGGCGTCGAAGCCTATCGTCAGGGCCTGAGTGGCTGGGCACGCGAGCTCGAACTCGCGCCGACCTGGTTCATCGGCGAGCAGTTCTCGACCACCTTGGCGGCTTCGTATATCGACAGCAGTGATTGGCTGATCTGGGACGGCGACAACCGCCTCGGCCAGTACGCGCGCCGGCAGGTCGAATTCGACTGGACCCTTGAATGGTTCCCACGGGCCGGCCACGAGGTGCGCCTCCGCGCCCAGTACGTCGGCCTGGATGCCCGCGCCCGCGCCGGATACGCGGTGCTCAACGGGACGCTGCAGAGCGCCGCCGCGCCCTCCGATTTCAGCCTGGCCACGCTGGCCGCGCAGATCCGCTACCGCTACGAGTTCGGCCCGCAGCGCGAGCTCTACCTGGTGCTCAGCCGCGGCGGCGACTACTTCGGCGAAGACGAGGATGCGGTCGGGCTGGACCGCCTGTTCGACCGCGCCGGTGCGAATGAGACCGCGAACCAGGTGCTGGCGAAGCTGCGCTGGGGGTTTTGATGCCGGCGATCGGGCTTCGCTCTCGCAGCACCCGATTGGCCGCGATGCATGGCGGCAGAGAGATGCACGCCTCCTGCCATGCTTGAGTATCCGCTGGCGCAGGTCGTACTCTGCGCACCTCGCCCCTGACCCGCGTGCCATGAACTATCTCGTCTAACCCGCATCCAGCCCGGCCGCTGCGCCGGTGTATTGATCTGCGATGAGCCCGCCGGCGCGCTTTGGGCGCCGTGGGCGGCGAGGTGTTGAATGGTTTCCTCTGTCTGTCTTGAGCTGCGCGCGGTTGCGCTGCAGCTTCCCTGTGGGCGTGCGTTGCTGGCGCCGGTTTCGCTGAGTCTGGATGCGCGCGTCGTTGCCTTGATCGGTGCCAACGGGGTCGGCAAGTCCAGCCTGTGTCGGACGCTCGCCGGCCTGCAGCCGCCCGCCGGCGGCGCGGTGTTGAGGCACGCGCCGGTGCGTCTAATTGATCCGTCCGCAATTCGTGCCGTGGGCGGCAGCGTTCTGGAGACACTGTCCCACGCAATGTCTGAGCCCGGGCTGTGGGCACGGCTGGCTGAGCTGGGGCTGGCGGGGCTCGATCTGTCCAGGCCGATCAGCAGCCTGTCCGGTGGCGAAGTGGTGCGGCTTGCGTTGGCGGCAGAACTGTCGGATTCGTGCGCGTTCCTGGTGCTTGATGAGCCGGGGGTGCATCTCGATGCCGAAGGTCAGGCTTGGCTGATGCGCGCGCTGGCGCTTCATCGCGGCGGTGCGCTGCTGATCAGCCATTCGCCCGAGCTGCTCGGCGCGGCCCAGCGCGTGCTGGAGTTCTCGAACGGGCGCCTGCACAACTATGCGATGGGCTACAACGCTTACCGCGAACTGCGCGCGGTCGAACGCGCCGCGGAGCAGCGGGCGGTTCATGAGGCGAGCGCGACACTGGTTCAGCAGCGCGCATCCGCGCAGCGCGCGCGCGAGCGCAGTGAGCAGCGTGCCAGCCAGGGGCGTCGCGAACGCGCGCGCGGCAGCCAAGGCGCGATGGCTTTCGACTTCTTGCAGGAGCGGGCCGAGTCCGGCGCGGGGCGTCGCCTCGCCGCAGCCGCGCAGCGCGAGCAGGTGCTGCTTGCTCGCGCCAAGGAGCAGCGCTCACGGCTGCAGCAGCAGGCGCGCTTCGACCTGCGTATTGACGGGCTCGGCCCGCCCGCGGGCCGACGTCTGCTGCAGGCGCGCGGGCTGCGCATCGAGGTGGCGGGCGAGGTTGTGTTGCGCGCGCTTGATCTGGAAGTGCGTGGCCCGCAACGGCTGGCGATCGTCGGCCGCAACGGCAGCGGCAAGAGTCTTCTGCTGAACACACTGGCGGGGCGCATGCCGCCGGCTGCTGGCACGATCGTCGGCGGCGCGCAGCGCTGCGTGTTGATCGATCAGCACGCGACTCTTCCCGCCGCCGACAGCCTGTTGGCTTGTATCGCGGCACTGCAGCCGCAGTCCAGCGAAGCCGAGCGGCGCGAGCGCCTGAGCTGGTTCGGCTTCGGCGCCGATCAATGGATGACGCATCCGAAATCCCTGTCGACCGGCGAACGCTGCAAGCTCGCGCTGTGCGCTCAGCTCGATCCGCAGCGGCTGCCGGATCTGCTTCTGCTCGATGAGCCCGACAGCTTTCTTGATCTGCCCGCGCGTGCCGCAGTGGAACACGCGCTGGCGCAGTTCCCCGGTGCGCTGCTGGTGGTCAGCCATAGCCTGGAGCTTCTGCGCTCGATTGGCGTGGAGGATGGCTTGCGGCTGGACGGGCAGGGTGGTGCTGGGCGGATCCGCATCGGTTGAGCGCGGTGCTTCCCAACGGTCGCGAGGCGTCAGCCGCCAGCGTGCGAGTTTGGCGCGCTTTAGCTCACCTTCAGCACCGCGAAGCGCAGCAGGCCGGCCGGCAGCGCGGCCTCGAACTCGTCGTCGGCGCGATTCTTCAGCGCAGCGCGCGCCAGCGGTTGGTCTGTGCTGATACAGCCCTTGCTGGAATCGATTTCGTCTGGGCAATCGTCGGCTTGGCGACTGCTACTCCGACTTCCGCGCTACAAGCCGGCCGCGGCCAACCTTGGCTCGCGTCCGGGCCGCTGCACCGAGCAACGGATACAGCCGGGTCGCTCAGTCCGGCTCTGCACCGCCCAGTCGTGACTCACTTCAATTTTGCGATAGCGCTGCGTCGCGGTCTCGAAAAGCCAAATACAGCTTCGATGGATGTCGACCGCGGCGTAGAGCCCACGATCGAGGTGCAGCACGTTCTGCAGCCACTCGCCGAGCCCGTCGCGGCTTTCGACCGGGGCGCAGGCATCCATCACCAGCACGGACTTCACGTCGAAGTTCTCGTCGAGAAAAATCAACTGACCGCGGCGGGTGTCAGTAACTATGTGTTCGCCGTCCCACCCGGGCTCGAAGCCGTGTGGATTGAGCAGGCCGCACAGCACCTCCCTTGCGGCGCCGGTATCGCGCTGCACCATCACCGCGCGCCCGTGGTGGAAGAGGGTGACGAAGATCTGATTGCCAGCGTGATGGCGCGCGTTGTTCAAATGCGCCGCGGTGAGACCCCTACGTGTCAACCTCCTACCCAACAGTTGTTCTCGGTTTTTATAGATAACAATTGTGGGGCGGTTTGAGGAGGTTTCAGTGAGCAAGGCAGGCATCGAAGTGGAGACAGATCCGCAGCTTGAAC
>NZ_JBILJQ010000029.1:0-55970 GCF_044377145.1 Aquimonas sp. | reverse complement strand
CGGCGGGCTCCTGCCCGCCGCGCTCAAGCCCGCAGGCAGCCAGTGGATGCACAGTGCGCGGGCTTTCGCCCCCACTGCGCGCCCAACACAACAACTGACTGACCCACGAAAGCACTCCGCATTGATGTTCGTTATCGCGCCCCACCGCGGGGCGACGTCGCCTGTGGTCTCGGCTCCTGCCTCAACTCACAAGCCAGCGGCGGGTGCCGAAACCCGCTGCCTTCCGCAAATCCATAGGGTGGGACTTGACCCACCGCCCCACGCACCCAGGCTGCCACCTCAACACCGGCGCCAGAAACGCCAAAGCCGGGGTTCGAGACCCCGGCTTTGCGAGATTATCCGCGAATTGCCATCGCACCGCACGACCCTCGATATCGCGAGGACCGTTGCCCTGAACACGTCAGTCCGACGCGAGCGTGCGGACGACCAGACTCAGCGCCATAACAGTCGGCCCTCATCGGACGAACTGCAGGGCGATCAGGCCGCTGATGATCATCAAACCACCGACCTGGCGCAGGGTGCGCTGATCCAACTGCTGCAGTTGTTCCGCCGCGCGCTTCCAGGTTTCCGGGGCAACGAACAGCAGAAGGCCCTCAAGCACCAGCACCAGACACAGCGCAGCGAGCAGATCGGTCACGGCGGGCCCCAGCGGAGACGCTCGGCAGCACCAAGCCGCCGAGCGCCGTGATCTCAGCGCGGACGCTGTTCGAAGTAGCGCAGGAAGTCGGCCTCGCGATCCAGCACCAGCACGCTGTCGCCGTTGGCAAACGCCTGCCGATAGGCCTGCAGGCTGCGATGGAACGCGTAGAACTCGGGATCGCCGCCATAGGCCTGCGCGTAGATTTCCGCGGAGCGGGCATCGCCTTCACCGCGCAGGCGCTGCGAATCACGGTCGGCTTCGGCCAGGATCACCTGGCGCTGGCGGTCAGCATCGGACTGGATCGTTTCGGAGATCTCGCTGCCCTCGGCGCGCAGCTCGTTGGCAACCCTCAGGCGCTCGGCGCGCATGCGCTGGAACACCGAGCTGATGACCTCGCTGTCTTCAGGCAGATCGATGCGCTTGATCCGCACGTCGACGATCTCGATACCAAGATCCTTGACGCGCTGATTGCCGACATCGACAAAGCGCTGCGCCATGTCGCGACGCTCACCCGACACCACGGCCTGCAGGGTGCGCTGGGCGATCTCGTTGCGGATGACTTCGGTGATGATCGGACGCAGGCGCTGCAGGGCCTGGGCTTCGATGCCGCTGGTGGCGGTGTAGAAGGTGCGCGCTTCAGCGATCCGCCATTTGACGAAGAAGTCGACGTTGACGTCCTTCTTCTCAAAGGTCAGATAGCGCTCGGGCTGGGAGTCGAGCGACAGGATGCGACGGTCGAAACTCAGCACGTTCTGGATCAGCGGGATCTTGAAGTGCAGGCCGGGCCGGATCTCGCTCTCGACCACGCGACCAAACTGGAAGCGGATGCCGACGTGGCTTTCCTCGATGCGGTAGAAGCTGCCCAGTGCGAGCAACACGACGACCGCGACGGCGATCAGGATTGAAGGTCTCATCAGCGGTTCTCCTCACGACCCGGACGCTGCGGTCGGGTGGTATTGCGTGCGCTGCCGCGATCTTGCGTCTGCGTGGTTGGTGCGGCGGATTGCGGCATCGACGGTGTGGCGGCGGCCGCGGCCGGCAGGCGATTAAGCGGCGACTGGCTGCCCGCTTCGCCGCCCAGCGGCAGGTACAGCACGTTGTTGCCATCACCGGCATACACGGTGCGGTTCGCCGCCAGTACTTCCTGCATGGTTTCCAGGTACAGCCGGCGGCGGGTGACCTCCGGTGCCTTGGCGTACTCCTGCAGCAGCAGGCTGAAGCGTTCGGCTTCACCGGTGGCACGGGCAATCGTCGACTCCCGATAGCCTTCGGCTTCGGCGCGAACGCGTGCAGCTTCACCGCGCGCTTCCGGCACCACCTTGCTGCGATAGGCCTCGGCCTCGCTCTCGATGCGCTCCTTGTCCTCGCGGGCGCTGATCGCGTCGTCAAAGGCCTGACGCACTTCCTGCGGCGGGCGCGCATTGGGAATGTTCAGTACCGTTACCTGCAGCCCCGTGTTGTAGCTGTCCAGGGTCGCCTGCAGACGGGTCTGTGCCTCGGCCGCCAAAGCGGCGCGCTCGCCGGTCAGGATGGTGTCCATCTTGTTGCCGCCGATGACGTCGCGGATGGCGCTTTCAGACGCCTGACGCAGGGTTTCATCGGGCTCGCGGGTGCCGAAGAAATACTTCTGCGGGTCGCTGATCAAGTACTGCACGCCGAAGTCGATCTGCACGATGTTCTCGTCGCTGGTCAGCAGACGCACCTGCGCGGACTCACTGCGGACGTCGGTGACATTGATCTTGCGCACGCTCTCGATCGGGCTCGGCCATTTGAAGTTCGGACCCGGCGCCATCAGTCGATCAAACTTTCCAAAACGCAGCACCACGCCGCGCTGACGCTCGTCCACCAGGGTGATCGAGTCGAACACGGCCCATGCGGTGATGGCGAGCAAAACCAGCAACAGCAGCCCGCGACCGATCGGGTCGGATTCACCCTTGCGCGGCTCATTGCCACCGCCGGAGCCACCGCCGAATACGCGGTTGAGGCTGGCCTTGAGCTTGTTCAGGAAGGCTTCGACATCGGCACCGGGGTCCCTGCCATTCCAGGGATCCTTGCCGCCGCCATTGCCACCGCCAGGTTGATTCCAGGCCATTGATCACTCCATCGTCAGATTTCGGTATCCGCCACGGCCTGTGGCGGAGGGGGTGCGCTACCTGCGGTCTACGCAGCGGCAGCGCGAATTCTCAAGCTGCCGGGCTGCTGCCTCTACAGGCGTGAACCCCGGGGCGCCGGAGTGTAGCAGTCGCTCATCCCGTGCTTCGTGGACGCTGCGTCGCAAAGTGTCAAGGGCTGGGCTCAGCGGAATCGGGCTGTTCCCATTCTTCGACCGGGCTGGCAAGCACATCGCCCAGCTGTGCCGCAAAGCTGGGGAACTCGGCACTCAATCGGGCCGCCTGTGCCAGCGGCAGATCGATCTCAAGCGTCCAGCCCTCCTCGTCGGCGTGTTCTGAGCGCACTGCAGCCAGCGCAAACAGACGTGCGCGCAGGCGACCGTCGGCCGGGCCGAGTACCAGACGTGCGATACAGCGCGCCAGCGCGAAGCGTTCGCTGATGGCGGATTTCAGCAGGTCCAACCCGAGCTGATCGCGCGCCGAAACGAACACGCGCTCGCCAGCACCGGCCTCGGTCCTCTCGCGCCGCGGCTGTGCGCCTTCGAGGCGATCGATCTTGTTGAAGACCTGGATCTGCGGGATGTCGCCCGCGCCGATTTCGGCCAGCACGGCTTCGACGTCCTGGATGCGTTCCAGCACCTGCGGGTCGGCGGCATCGATCACGTGCAGCAGCAGGTCGGCTTCGCGCGCTTCCGACAGCGTCGAGCGGAAGGCGGCGACCAGCTCATGCGGCAGGTTGCTGACAAAGCCAACGGTATCGGCCAACACCAGCTCACCGCACTCCAAGCCAGCCAGCTTTCGCACCGTCGGATCGAGCGTCGCGAACAGCTGGTCGGCGATGTACGCGCCGGCACCGGTCAGCGCATTGAACAGGGTCGACTTGCCGGCATTGGTGTATCCGACCAGGGCGACACGCGGAATCTGGTTGCGCAAGCGGGCGCGCCGCGACTGCGCCTGCCGACGCTCGGCCTGGTCCAGCCGTTTGGACAGGATCTTGACCCGCTCGGCCAGCAGCCGGCGATCGGTTTCAAGCTGGGTTTCGCCGGGGCCACGCAGGCCGATCGAGCCACCGCGCTGGCGCTCAAGATGAGTCCAGCCACGCACCAGCCGCGTTGCCACGTGTTTCAGCTGGGCCAGTTCGACCTGCAGCTTGCCCTCGAACGAGCGCGCGCGCTGGCTGAAGATATCGAGGATCAAGCCAGTGCGATCGACCACCCGGCATTCGAGCTGGCGCTCGAGGTTGCGCTCCTGCACCGGTGACAGCGTGCAGTTGACCAGCACGAGGTCGATGTCGTGCAGGGTGCGAAGTTCTTTCGCCTCCTCGGCCTTGCCGGTGCCGATGTACAGCGCCGGGTTGGGACGGTCGACGCGCGCGTTCAGGGTGGCGAGCACCTCGGCACCGGCCGAACGCGCCAGCTCGGCGAACTCCTCCAGCGCGTCGAGGTCATTCACGCCCGGCGCCTGCGGATGGATCAGCAGAGCACGTTCACCACGCTTCTCACGTTCAAACATGCGCACGCGACCTCAGCGAGGCGACGGCCCGGAGGCCAAAGGACGCGTTCAGTCGGTCTCTCCGCCGACATCGGCACCGTCAGCCCCACCGGGGCCGATCCGCACATTGCGTGCGGGCACCACGGTCGAGATGGCGTGTTTGTAGACCATCTGGCTGACCGTATTGCGCAACAGGACCACGAACTGATCGAAGGACTCGACGGTGCCCTGCAGCTTGATACCGTTAACCAGATAGATCGAAACCGGCACGCGCTCGCGGCGCAGGGCGTTCAGAAACGGATCCTGCAAAGACTGGCCCTTGGACATGGTGGCTCCTTATGTTCGATGTGCTTGTTGTTCTGTACGGCCCAGCTGGGCGTACGGACTCCACCTTCGGCAGCCCAAGGGTGGGCCGATCCGGCGGCAATCGTGGCGAGTCTACAGGCTGGACCGCGTGATCGGATGTCAAGGCCACGACGGGCGCGCTATCGGCGCTGACTGCCGGCCGGCCGGCTGAGCGTGGCGATGGGTTCGTGAAAGGGCTGCGCTCGCAGGCACACCCGGACCTGACGGGGCAGGACTCGCGCGCTCAGCCCAGCGCGAGCCGCAGCAAGCCTTCCGCCCGCGCCGGGGCCAGCAGCGGATCGACCCAGAACGCATCAAGCTCGCCTCGCAGCCAGGTCAACTGCCGCTTGGCCAGCTGGCGGGTGGCCGCAATGCCCTCGGCGCGAAAGCCGGCCCGGTCGGTCAGCCCATCCAGGTGGCGCCAGGCCTGCCGATAGCCGACTGCGCGCATGGCGGGCAGGTCCGGATGCAACCCCGGTCGCTGTCTGAGCCCGCGAACTTCGTCCAGGAAGCCCTGCGCCAGCATCTGGTCGAAACGCTGCTCGATCCGTGCGTGCAGCACGCCGCGATCAGCCGGCGCCAGAATCAACTTGAGCACCCGGAACGGCGCCCGCGCGGCCGGCGCCGGCTCGCTCTGCCAGGCGCTGATCGGGCGGCCGCTGAGCCTGAACACCTCCAGCGCGCGGGTGATGCGCTGCGGGTCGGTGGCGTGGATGCGCGCCGCTGCGATCGGATCGATCCGCATCAGCTCCGCGTGCAGATCGGCCCAGCCGCGCGCTGCGGCGTCACGCTCGATCCCGGCCCGCACCTCGGGATCTGACGCGGGCATCACCGACAGCCCGCCAAACAGGGCGCGAAAGTACAGGCCGGTGCCGCCCACCAGCAGCGGCAGTCGACCGGCCGCATGCACTTCAGATACCGCCTGACGCGCGTCCACCGCGAAGTCACCGGCCGAATAGGCCTGCTCGGGCTCACGGATGTCGATCAGCCGATGCGGCGCCTGCGCCCGTTCCGCAGTCGTGGGCTTGGCGCTGCCGATGTCGAGTCCGCGGTAGACCAGGGCCGAGTCGACGCTGATGATCTCGCCGCCGTAGCGCTGCGCCCAGTCGATCGCCAGCGCCGTCTTGCCGGACGCCGTCGGCCCCATCAGGGCGATCACCCAGGGCCGAGCGTCCGCGCCATGCATGCTCAGGCCCGCCGGCAGCCGGACAGAGCCAGGCGCTGACCGGGCTTGATCAGGTAGCGCGGCGCGCGAACGCCGTTGCCGCGTGCCAGCTGCTCGACCGAGCACTGGTGACGACGCGCGATGCTGTGCAGGGAATCGCCGCTGCGTACGGTGTAGGCGTTGGCCGCAACCGCAGTGGCAGTTGCGGGCGCGCTGGGGCGGTTGGACGCCGCCAGTTCGCGCGCCCACGCCAGCCGCTCGCCTTCAACACAGCGCGCGGCGTACGCCTCGGCCATCGACTGCGGGCCCTGCATCACCGTGCCGGCCGGAATCACCGCGTGCGGCTCATGCCGCGGGTTCAGATTGCGCAACACCCGGAACCAGCCCTCGCGTGTGCCACCCTGCCCCAGGCAAAGGGTCAACTCATTGAGCGTGCTCGGGTGCGCCAAGGTGAAGCTTGCCGGGCGCGTGTCGACCTGGGGAAATTCGAGGCCGACTTCGTCGGGATGCAGGAACAGCCACGCCGCCGCCAGCACCATCGGTACGTAGTCCTGAGTCTCACGCGGCAACTGGCGATAGACCTGCGCGTTCCAGAACGGTTTGCCGCCGGTCGCCTGGTGCAGTCGGCGCGCACGGCCTTCGCCGCCGTTGTAGGCCGCCAACGCCATCTCCAGGCTGCCGTTCAACTCACGGAAGCGGTCGTTCAGGTAGCGAACGCTGGCGCGCGAGGCCAGTTGCGGGTCGAAGCGGGTATCAAAACCGTCGACCCGGCCGAGCCCATAGCCCATGCCGGTCTGGTACATGAACTGCAGCGGGCCGCTGGCGCCGGCGCGCGAAACGGCGTGCACGCGTCCGCCCGATTCCTTGGCGAGGATGCCGAAAAGCAGCGCTTCGGGCAGGCCGGCTTCGTCATACGCGGGCCACATCAGATGCCGCATCGCCTGGTAGTTCTCCCAGGCGGTGATCAGTTGCGGACGCATCCAGGTCAGCCACTCGACCATCGCCGACTTCACCGGCGTGTTGAGCTCGATCAGATCACGCAGCTCGCGGCCATTCAGCAGCGAAATCGAGCGCGCCGCCTCCGGAAGATCCGTCAACAGGGGCGAATCGGCGCGGGCTTCGGGCGCCGCGTTCGGCGCACTGGCGTCGAAGCCCTCGCCTACCGCCAATCCCATCGCCACCAGCTGCTCGTAGCCGCGCAGTACCCGCTCGACCTCGCAGCCCGGCTGCTGGATACACGCACGCGAGGCATCGCGCAAACGATCGCGGGCGGCCTCCAGCTCGGCGACATCCGGCGTCTCGCCGGCACGCAGACGTTCGGCCTGACCGAGCGCGACTTCCATCGCCGCATCGAACGCGCTGCGGGCCGCATCGGCCTGAGCAACGTCGACGACCGCCGCGGGCGGCGCCTTGGCTGAGCTGGCGCAACCGACCATCCCGCCCAGCAGCGCGATCAGCAGCAGGGTGCGCAACCCGATGGTGAATCCAGATGTTGTGGACATGCGTGAGCGCTACTTCCTGAGGATCGCGCGCCGCCCCAAGCAGCGCACACAGCCGGGCAGTGTAGCCGCTGGCGCGGGATCGACGCGCAGCGCGGCTAGAATGCAGCCCGTTCTCACCAACACGAGCGTGCGGATGGACAAGATCCTGATCGGCAAGGGCGATACCGCGGTCGAGCTGCTGGCGAAGTACGGCAATCGACACGGCCTGATCGCCGGCGCCACCGGCACCGGCAAGTCGGTGACCCTGATGGTGCTGGCCGAAGGGTTTTCGCAGTTGGGTGTCCCCGTCTTTCTGGCCGACGTCAAAGGCGATCTCGCAGGTCTGTGCCAGCCCGGTCAGCCGTCCGAGCGCATCAGCCAGCGGGTCGAGCAGATCGGCATCGAGGGCTACCGGCAGGAGGGCAACCCGGTGGTGTTCTGGGACATCTATGGCGAGCTTGGCCATCCGGTGCGCTGCTCCATCACCGAGATGGGTCCGAACCTGCTCGGCCGCGTGCTGGAGTTGAACGACACCCAGTCGGGCGTGCTCGACATCGTGTTCAAGCTGGCCGACGAGCAGGGCCTGCTGCTGATCGACTTGGACGACCTGCGCGCCCTGCTCGGTTTCGTAGCCGACAATCGCAAGCAGATCAGCACCGAGTACGGCCTGGTCAGCGCGCAAAGCATCGCTGCGATCCAGCGCCAGCTTCTGCGACTGGAAGCCGACGGCGCGCGCGAGTTCTTCGGCGAACCGGCACTGGACCTTGCCGACTTCATGCGCCAGGACATGTCGGGCCGGGGCCTGGTCAATGTGATGGCGGCTGACAAGCTCATCCTCAAGCCGCGTCTGTATTCGAGCTTCCTGCTGTGGATGCTGTCGGAGCTGTTCGAGAACCTACCGGAAGTCGGCGACCTTGATCGACCGAAAATGGTGTTCTTCTTCGACGAGGCCCACCTGCTGTTCGGCGACTGCCCGCCGGCCCTGCTGCAGCGGGTTGAGCAGGTGGTGCGCCTGATCCGTTCCAAGGGTGTCGGCGTGTATTTCTGCTCGCAGAATCCCGATGACATTCCCGGCAACGTGCTGGGCCAGCTCGGCAACCGCGTGCAGCACGCGCTGCGCGCCTTCACTCCGCGCGACCAGAAAGCCGTGCGCACAGCAGCCGAGACGTTCGCCAGCAACCCGAAACTCGATGTGGCGCGGGTGATCAGCGAACTCGGCGTCGGCGAGGCGCTGGTGTCGACCCTGCAGGACAAAGGCATTCCGATGCCTGTCGAGCGCACGCTGATCTGCCCGCCGCGCTGCCGGATCGGCGCGATTACGCTGGAAGAACGCGCCACCCAGAGAACGCGCAGCCCGGTGGGCGGCAAGTACGACACGGCTGTAAATCGTGAGTCGGCCTTCGAACTGCTGAACAAGCGGGCCGAGGCTGCCGCGACGGCGGCACCGCCCGCGCCGCCCGCCAGCACACCGCGTTCGAGCACCGGTGCGCCTGCGCCCAAGCCTGCCGAATCCGGCGGCATCGGCAGCAAGCTGAACGAATGGCTGTTCGGCACCTCACGCAGGCAGGGCGCAGTGGAGGCGATGGCGAAGTCGACGATGCGCACCATGGGCAATCAGCTGGGGCGCACCCTGCTGCGCGGCGTGCTTGGCAGCCTTGGTGGCAAACGCTGATGTGCTGACGACGGCGTGTTTGAGCGCTCAGCCGGACGAGCGCTCGGGCAGTTCAGGGCTTCAGGCTTGTCAAGGGGATGGACGTTCACTACAATGCCGCGTTTGTCGCGCCCAATTCAACGAAGGCAACCCCATGAAAGTCCTGAACTCGCTCAAGTCGGCCAAGACCCGTCACCGTGACTGCAAAGTCGTGCGTCGTCGCGGCAAGGTCTTCGTGATCTGCAAGAGCAATCCCCGTTTCAAGGCTCGCCAGCGCTGAGCGCAGGCCGCAGCAGCTGCCGCCACGGCAGCGCTTGAAGCGACAGAAGGCCGCCGAGTGCGGCCTTCGTCGTTTCTGTGCCCCGCAATACAAGCGTTCAAGCTCGGCCCCGCATACAATCCGCGCGGGGAATCCGCTCACCTCGACGGAGATCGACACATGTTTCGCAGCGCTGCCTGTCTAGCCCTTGGCCTTACCCTTTTTGCGTGTGCCGCCGAGGCGCAGGAAACAACCACTCAGCGAGTGATCGAAGGCGATGTGCTGCTGATCGATCGCGCCTCCCGCACCCATGCGACCGCCCGCCTGCCCAATCGCGGCATGCTGATGAACCAGGTCGAATCGCAGTTCGGCGCGCCCAGCGAGCGCCGCGCCGCGGTCGGCGGCGGCAGCGCGCAGACGCCGCCGATCACGCGCTGGGTGTATCCGGACTTCACCGTCTATTTCGAGAACAACCACGTCGTCAATGCCGTGGTGAACCGTGCCGGCCCGCTCGAGAAAGGCCCGAAGCGCACGGGGCAGCCGAACGGATGAATGCGGCGGTATCGCGTTTCCCCGCGGAGTGGGAACTCCAGTCCGCGGTCTTGATTGCCTGGCCGCATGCCGACACCGATTGGGCGGCTCGACTGCAAGCGGTCGAAGCCACCTATGTCGAGCTGGCAGCGGCCATCACCCGCCTGCAGCCCTTGGTCGTTTGCGTGCGCGATCTCGAACTGCAGCAGCATGTGCTGCAGCTGCTGGCCGCGCGCGGCGTTGGCCTCGCCCGCGTGCACTGCGTGCTGGCCGAGTACGACGACACCTGGCTGCGCGATTCCGGCCCGATCACCCTGCGCACGGCTGAAGGCTTCGAGCTGCTCGACTTCCGCTTCACCGGCTGGGGCGGCAAGTTCGAAGCCAGCTCCGACGATCGGCTGGTCCAGCATCTGGTCGACGCTGGCGTGTTCGCGCCCAACGCGCGGCGGCGCCGGATCGATTTCGCGCTGGAGGGCGGCGGCATTGAAACCGACGGCGCGGGCACCCTGTTGTCGACTTGGCATTGCCTGTCCGAACGCCACCCCGAACGAACCCGCGAAGACATCACCGTCCTGCTGTGCCGCGAACTGCAGCAGCAGCGCGTGCTGTGGCTGGACCACGGTTACCTCGAAGGCGACGACACCGACGCGCACATCGACACCTTGGCGCGTTTCGCCAGCCCGTCGCGCATCGTCTACCAGGGCTGCAGCGATCCCGCCGACAGCCACTTCGACGAGTTGGCGAAGATGGGTGAAGAGATCACCGCCCTGCGCCAGCGCAATGGCGAGCCCTACGAGGTGTTCGTGCTGCCCTGGGCCCAGCCCATCCTGGATGAAGGCCGCCGGCTGGCAGCGTCCTACGCCAATTTTTTGATCATCAACGGCGCCGTGCTGATGCCGGCCTATGGCGATGCCGCCGATGCCGCCGCGCAGGCTGTGCTGGCGCGCGCCTTTCCCGAACATCAGATCATCGCCCTGCCCTGTCGGCCGCTGATCTGGCAGAACGGCAGCCTGCACTGCATCACCATGCAGCTGCCGAATGGAGTGCTGAATGCCCGCGCCTAAGCCCGCAGCGACGCTCAAAGTCGCGCTGATCCAGGACCGCGACCGCAGTTCGGTTAAGGCCAATCTCGCGCGTATCGAAGCGCGCCTGGCCGAAGCCGCCGCAGCTGGCGCGCGTCTGGTGCTGCTGCAGGAGCTGCACAACGGTGCCTATTTCTGTCAGCACGAGAGCGTCGACGAGTTCGACCGCGCCGAGCCCATTCCGGGCCCCAGCACGGAGCGACTGGGTGCGCTGGCGAAGCAGCACGGCTTGGTGATCGTTTCATCGCTGTTCGAGCGTCGCGCGGCCGGCCTGTACCACAACACCGCGGTGGTGTTCGAAGCCGACGGCAGCATCGCCGGCAAGTACCGCAAGATGCACATCCCCGACGATCCGGGCTTTCTGGAAAAGTTCTACTTCACACCAGGCGACCTCGGCTTCGAGCCGATCAACACCTCGGTTGGCCGCCTCGGCGTGCTGGTGTGCTGGGATCAGTGGTATCCGGAAGCCGCTCGCCTGATGGCCTTGGCCGGCGCCGATCTGCTGCTGTATCCCACCGCGATCGGCTGGGACCCGAACGATGCCCGGGACGAGCAGGACCGCCAGCGCATGGCCTGGATCCTCTCGCATCGCGGCCATGCCGTGGCCAACGGACTGCCGGTGCTTTCCTGCAACCGCACGGGCTTCGAGCCCTCGCCGACCGGCGGCAGCGGCATCCGCTTCTGGGGATCGAGCCTGGTGCTCGGCCCACAGGGAGAGCTGCTGGCTGAGGCGGACACTGACTCCGACACGCTGCTGCTGGCCGATGTCGACCTCGGCCGCAGCGAGCAGGTGCGCCGGATCTGGCCCTTCCTGCGCGACCGCCGCATCGATGCCTACGCCGACCTGCTGAAGCGCTACCGTGATTGATCTCCTGCACGCGGGTGCTGACATCGAGGCGGGTTCGCCCCCAGTCGATGCGCTGACGGGCCAGCCGATTCTGGAGGTCGAGCGCGACGGTGTGCGCTACACGATCCTCGGCACTGCGCATGTCTCGCAGGCCAGTGTTGATGCGGTGCGCGCATTGCTGGCTCAACGTGATTTCGACGCTGTTGCGGTGGAGCTGTGCGAGCCGCGCTACCAGGCGATGCGCGATCCGGATGCTTTGGCCAAGCTCGATCTGTTCCGGGTGATCAAGGAAGGCAAGGTCGGCCTGGTCGCCGCCAATCTGGCTCTCGCCGGCTATCAGCGACGCCTGTCCGAGCAACTCGGCGTCGAGCCCGGCGCGGAAATGCGCGCCGCGATCGACGAAGGCATCGCGCGGGCACTGCCGGTGTGGCGGATCGATCGCGATGTCGCGATCACCCTGAAGCGCGCCGCCGCTGCGGTCGGTTTCTGGGAACGCATGCTGATGATGAGCGGCCTGTTCACCAGTCTGTTCGTCAGCGAGAAAGTGGAAGAGGAAGACATCGAGCGTCTGAAAGAAGGCGACCTGCTGGAGAGCACCTTCAGCGAGTTCGCTCGCCAGCGCGAGCCGCTGTATCGCGCCCTGATCGCCGAGCGCGACGCCTACATGGCTGCGGCGCTGCGTCAGGAAGCCAGCACGGGCACGCGCCCGAACGCGGTTCTGGTGGTGATCGGCGCCGGTCATCTGGCTGGCCTCGCCAAACAGCTGGAATCTGCAACCGAGGCACCGGCCGAGTTGCGCAGCCGCCTCAAGGAACTGCCGCCGGGCACGAACTGGGGCACCTGGATCACCGTGATCGTGGCCGCGCTGGTGATCGGCGGCTTCATCTACGGCTTCAGCCAAAGCCCGGAACTGGGCTTCAACGTGGTGCTGAAGTGGGTGCTGACTACCGGCGTGCTCGGCGCCGTCGGCTGCGCGATTGCCGGCGGCCACCCGCTGTCGATCCTGGGCGCCTTCCTGGCCTCACCGCTGACGCCTCTGCACCCGGCGCTGAGCTCGGGCATGGTCAGCGCCATGATCGAGGCGTGGAAGCGCAAACCGGTGGTGCAGGACTTCGCCCATCTGCGTGACGACGTCACCACCCTCGGCGGCTGGTGGCGCAATCGAGTCTCACGCGTGCTGCTGAACTTCTTCCTGACCAACCTCGGCACCATGCTCGGTGTCTATATCGGCGGCTGGGCGATGATCAAGACCCTGCTGGGCAGTTGAAGCATGCAGGTCGAACTGCCCTTCTCGCCCGCCTGCGAACGCAACCGCGGCCCGATTGCCGAGGTGCTGACTCGGCACTTCGCAGGCTGCCACAACGTGCTTGAGGTTGGCAGCGGCACCGGCCAGCACGCCGTGCATTTCGCCGCTCAGCTTACGCATCTGCGTTGGCACAGCAGCGACCGTGCGGAGTATTTGCCTGATCTCGCCGCGCGCATCGCACAGGCCGAGCTTGCCAACCTGCCGGCGCCTATCGAACTCGATGTCGCGCTTCGCGCACTTTGGCCGCGGGCGCGTTTCGATGCGGCCTTCAGCGCCAACACCCTGCACATCATGGCCTGGCCGGAAGTGGAGCGCTGCTTCGCGATGCTGGGCGAGACTCTGCAAGCTCGGGCTACGCTCGTGGTGTATGGCCCGTTCAACTACGGCGGCCGCTTCAGCAGCGACAGCAACGCAGCTTTCGATGCCCAGCTGCGCAGCACCCACTCAAGCCGTGGAATCCGCGACTTTGAAGCCGTGGATGCGCTGGCGCGCGCGCAGGGCTTGGCCCTGCTTGAGGACATCGCCATGCCGGCAAACAATCGCTGCCTGGCGTGGGCGCGCTCGGGCTGAAGCTTCGTTACGTCGACCAAGCGCGCCCGCTCTTCTATCAGCCTGCTGCCGCGTAGGATTCCTCGTACGGCTGCACCACCACCCAGCCCTCGCCCTGGAACTTCATCTGCAGTGACTCGCCCGACGCACGACCGAGGAAGGTGCCGATGGTGATGTCGGTGACGAAATCCGGGGTCAGATTGCCCGACCAGGCCACCGTCGCATTGGGGTCGGTGAATACCGGCGCATTGCGCGTCACCCGCAGGGTCAGCGGATCGAAATGCGAGGTGATCGCGACCAGGCCCGAGCCCGAAAGGCGGATGCTGAACAGGCCGCCGGCCATCATTCCGGCGACGCGGCGCATCAGGGTGATCTTGTTCTCGATGCCGTCCTCGAACGCCAGTACATCGTTGCCATTGACGAAGATCGACTCGCCCTGCAGGCGCAGCAGCGTGACCCGCTTGCCGGAATCGGCGAGATAGACCCGGCCCTGGCCTTCGATCTTCATCAGTCGCGTGCCCTCGCCGCTGACCGCCTTCTTCAGCAGGTTGCCAATGCCCTGCTCCAGCACGCCCTCGCGTTTGAACTTGGCCGAGCCGTGGTAGGCCACCATCGAGCCCGCCTTGGCCCAGACCCGGCCATTGAGCTTCAGCTCAAGCAGATGGGGGTTCTCGAGTTCAAAGGCGTCTGCGCTGACGTCCTTCTGGGCGGTGGTTTGCAGAAAATCACTGACGGTTTTGATTGCCACGGGACAGGCCTATCGAAAGGGAGGCGGGAAGATATCAGCTTGCCTCGACGCGCGTCCGCCACTGGCCAAATGCGGGCTCCCTCGCTAAACCACTAGCCTCGCTGTCGCGTCGGCGCTGATCCGGTGACTGCTTCGAGTCGATCCCGGCCGGTGTCCGCAGGATTCCCGCTGCGGGCACTCAGCCGCCGCGATGATACGGATGGTTCGCCAGCAGGCTGCAGGCCCGGTACAGCTGTTCGGCCACCACCACGCGCACCAGCGGATGCGGCAGGGTCAGCGGGCCTAGCGACCAGCTTTCGCCAGCGGCTTTGCGAACGCTGTCGTCGAAGCCGTCCGGGCCGCCGATCAGAAATGCGAGGTCCTGGCCCTGCATGCGCCAGGCCTGCATCCGGGTTGCCAGTTGTTCACTGGCATGCGCACGTCCACGACCATCGAGCAGCACGACATGCGCGCCCTTGGGCACGGCCGCGAGCAGGCGTCTGCCTTCGTCTTCCATCGCGCGAGCGGGGTCTCGGCCCTTGCCGCGGTCGCCGGGTGAGAGCTCCACAAGCTGCAGCGGCAGCCAGTGCGAGAGACGTTTGAAGTAGTCGGTGCAGGCGATCTGCACCCACTCCGGCATGCCGGTACCGACGGCGATCAGGCTGGCGCGCATCGGCCCGGCGCGCGATCAGTCTTCGGCGGTGTCAGCGTTGGCGGCCGAAGGGGTGTCGCCATCGACGCTCCACAGCCGCTCCAGCGCATAGAACTCGCGCACGCGCGGCAGGAACACGTGAACCACGGCGTCGCCAAGGTCAACCAGCACCCACTCGGCTTCGCGCTCACCTTCGACGCCGATCGGCATCGCGCCAATCGATTTCGCCTGTTTCTGTACTTCGTCAGCGATCGACTTGACGTGCCGGCTGGAGGTGCCGGAGGCGATAAAAAGGTGATCGGTGAAACCGGCCTTGCCGCGCACATCGATCTCGCGGATGTCGCGCGCCTTGAGCTCTTCCAGCGCAAAGCGGATGCGCTCAAGCAGGGCTTCGGCGCTCGGGCCCGCGCCGGTGCGGTCCATGGACTTCTTGGTGCCGCGCGCGCGCGTCGGCAAGGCTACTGGGGATTTGGGATTCAAAACGGACTGACCTGTTGCGGCTGGGCGCCGGCTGGCGCGTGGGCGCAAGTATAGGCGAGGCCCACGCGGGACGTCTGTCAGGGCGACTCTGGCGCCGGCCCGCAATACAGGCCGTGGCGCCGAATGTAGTCGGCGACCGCAGGCTCCAGCAGTGCGTTGGCCAAGCCCGGTTCGGGCGACGCCAGCGCAGCACGCACGGCGCTGGCCGAGGCTGGGTGCGGCGGCACGGCGAGTGTGACAACCGCCCCGGCCGGACGCTGCTGCAAGGCGTCCACGCCGGCCCGATGGCTGCGCTCAAGCTCCTGCAGAGCCGCACTGGGCGGCGGCGTGGTCTGGTCTGGGCGGTCGACCACCAGCAAATGCGCCAGTTTGGGAATCGACTGCCAGCGCTGCCAGCGATCAAACCCGCACCAGGCATCGAATCCCATCAGCAGCACCAGCGGCGCATGCGCGCCCAGTTCCGCGCGCAGCTCGCCCAGCGTATCGACCATGTAGGAGGCCCCGCCGCGGCGGATCTCGCGCAGATCGATACCGAAGCCGGGCGTCTGCGACAGCGCCAACCAGAGCATCGCCACGCGGTGCCCGGCATTTGCACCGGGCGCCTCGCGATGCGGCGGGTCTGCGTTCGGCAGAAAATCGAAACGCAGGCCATGCACGCCGTGCGCCAGCAGCAGCGCGCGCACCGCGCTGGCAATTGCCAGATGGCCACGATGCGGCGGATCGAAGGTGCCGCCATACACAAGATGCAGCGGCAGCGAGTTTGAATACTCAGTCATCGTGGAACGTGGTGCAGACGGGCCGCTGAGCATGCCGCAAGCGGGCATTTTGTGCGCGCCTGCGGCATCGGCGAAGGATTGCCTGAGATCACCTCGACCCTGCATCGATGGCGCGCGCCATCAGCGTGCGTCCAGCGCGAAGCCCGACCAACGCACCTTGCGTGTCGCCAGCATGAACACCGACAGGCAGCCGAACAGTGCCAGCGCGCCGAGCAGCAGGGCGTGATCTTCGGCCTTGAGCAAGCCGTACAGCAGCGCGTACAGCACCGACAGCAGCAGGGCCGAGGTCAAGGTGCTGCGCCGGCTGTCGAGCACGCCACCCAGGTAGCTGGAGATAAGCGCAACACAGGCCAGCGCGGCGAGCAGGTAGGCCAGGCCGAAGCCGATGTGCTCAGCCAGCGCGAGCAGCAGCAGGAAGAACATCGCCAGCGCCAGGCCGGTGAGGCCGTAATGCGGCGGATGCAGCTCACCCTTGCCGACCACCTCCATGAAGAACACCGCGCCGAACACCAGCACCAGTACCAGCAAGGCGTACTTCATCGCGCGGTCGGTCATCAGATAGCGGTCCACCGGATCGACCAGACGCAGGCCGAACGAGACCGCGTCCACCCCATGGCAGCTAGTGCCTTCGACCCCGCACTGCATGATCGTCTGCTGCGCCTGGCTGGCCAGGCGCGACACCGACCAGTCGGCACTGAAACCCTGCGCACTGATCTGCGGCGCGCCGGGCAGAAGATCACCGCGAAACGAAGGATGCGGCCAGTCGCCACTGAGTGCGATCCGGGTATCCGCCCCGACCGGCACGAAGTCCAGGGCTTCGGTGCCGGTCAGCAGCAGATCGAGTTCAATGCTCAAGGCCTTGCCATGCAGGGCTGTGGGCTCGATGGCTGCCTGCAGCCCGTTGCTCAACCAGGGCAGACGCGCTCCCGGCTCGATCGGTAGCGCGACCCCACCCGCGCGCAGCTCGACCTGCTTGATGCCGCGGTTATCGCCCAGACCCATCACCAGGTCCGCGCGGCGCAAGCTTTGTCGCGGGCCCAGCAGGGTGGTCAGATCGAACTCTGCGCTGCCTTTGAAGCTGGCGTGGTACAGCACGGCGCTGAACAATGCCCGCCCACGCAGCTCGGTCTTGAAATCGCCGGTCAACGCCAGCGACGCCGGCAACAGCAGGCGCTGCTCGCGCACTGCCTTGATCTCGGTGATCTCACGGGTCGTGCCATTCTCAAGCACCATCCGGCGCTCGTCCTTCTCTGTTTCAATTTCGACCAGAAGCAGCGGCCCGAGCAGACGCTGGGCGCGGCTGCTCGACTGCGCCACTTCGGTGCGCACCTCTTCGGCGCGCTGTTGGCGCTCCCACACCAAGCCCTTCAGCAGCAGGATCGGAACCAGCAGCAGCACCATCACCAGGCCGATCACCAGCAGCTTCAATCCAAGTTTCATCGCGGCTCTCCAAAGGCGTTCAGAGTGAGCATGCAAACCCATGCAGCGGGCAGAACACGGCGACACATCTGGCAAACCGCGGGCACCTGGCCCCAGCCGGCGCCCTGCTGCATTCACTCTGCTTTGTCAGGTAACCTTCACGGGCTGCGTCGCCGCTGCTTGTCCTTTGGCGGTGATTGCGCAGCCACCTCATCTAGCCGGAGGCATTCGCATGAAGATTTCGATCGCATTGGTATTCACCTTGTTGATGACGGCCATGGCAGGCACCGCCGCGCAGACGGAGCAGAAGCCACCGCTCGATGGTCTGCAATCTGGCGGCCGCGACAGCTTCATCTACCCGCGAAACGCGCTTTCCTCGGCCGACCCGGTGTTCGTGCTCTACGGCGACAATTGCGGCCGGCCGCACATCGATCCAACCCGAGCCGCGACCGTTACCGAAGTCGCGCATCAACCCTCCTTCGAGGCTTCGGCGCGCGTCGTCGATATCTATCTGGTGTGGAACCCGGAAGAGATCTGCCTCGCCGTAGTCATGCCGGATGTGCTGGTGCCGATCGCACTGGGTTCGCTGGGCAAAGGACTGCATCGGATCGAGCGCCGCCTGCACGTGCGCGAAAAGCGCGAAACCACCCATCGCCTGGTGGAGTCGCACCTCGGCTTCCTGGGGGTCGGCGATGTTCCGCACCAGTCGCTGTCCGGCGCCTGGTTTGACCCGAGCGCACCCGGCACCGGCGTCTTCATCAGTCTGGTTGATGTCGCTGAGGGCAGCCCCGGTGCAATCGTCCACATCACAGGTCTCGATGTCGCCGGCAAGCCGGTATGGCAGGTGGGCATGGGTCAGTTCGAGAATGCGCGGCTGCGCGTCGATCTGCAGACCGGTGGCACCAGCGACAGCGCGGGTCGACGCACCCTGGAGCTGACGTATCAGGGTTGTGGTCGCGCACAGATGCGCTTCATGGATGCTCCAATCGCGGTCAAACAGCTGACCCAGCTGACCAGCACCTACGGTGTCGAATCCTGCATGCCGCCCGCGCTGCAGCGTCCGTAGCGCGTTGGCGCCGGTCGCGCCGGCGTCGCCGCAACCAGCGCAGCCCAAGGAGACAGGATTTCGCATGCGCGCTCTGCTCCACGCAATCTCCCGCTCGCGGTTCTGCGCACCGCGCCTGCGGCTGCTGCGCTGGCTCGTTGCAGGTGTGTGCGCGCTGGCGCTGACCGCCTGTGGGCCGCCACCGATGCCGGTCGAAGCCGGGCGGATCGAGGGTGTGCAAATCGAAGACACCCGCGCCGGGAATGGCGAGGTCGCACGTGCCGGCCAGCGGGTCCAGGTGCACTACCGCGGCTTTCTCTACGACGAGCGCGCGCAGCACGCTCGCGGTGAGCAGTTCGACGAATCCTATGCGCGCGGTCGACCGTTCGAGTTCGTGCTTGGGGCGGGGCAAGTGATCCGCGGCTGGGATCAGGGCATCGAGGGCATGCAGGTCGGTGCGATGCGCGTGCTCAAGATGGGCCCCGAGTTCGGCTATGGCGACCGCGGCGCCGGCAACGCGATTCCGCCCGGCGCCTCGCTGGTTTTCGAACTTGAGCTGCTGGCTGCAAAGAACGACTGAGAGCTGCTGAGACTTCAGCAGCGTCCGCGCCTGCGCGCGCATGGGATAATCCGCGCCCGTTTGTTCCGGCTGTCTTCTTCCCATGTCCCACCAAGCTCCGCTGCTCGTCACCTGCGCCCTGCCCTACGCCAATGGCCATCTGCATCTTGG
Source organism: Aquimonas sp. (assembly GCF_044377145.1). Taxonomy (NCBI): domain Bacteria; kingdom Pseudomonadati; phylum Pseudomonadota; class Gammaproteobacteria; order Lysobacterales; family Lysobacteraceae; genus Aquimonas; species Aquimonas sp. The sequence continues at coordinate 36,683 of NZ_JBILJQ010000029.1, read as the reverse complement.
CCATCTGGTCGGCTACATCCAGGCGGACATCTGGGTGCGCGCGCAGCGCATGAACCACACGGACGCGTCGAAGAACCAGCCCGCTTGGTTCGTTTGCGCCGACGATGCCCACGGCACGCCGATCATGCTGGCCGCCGAGAAGGCCGGCGTGGCGCCTGAAGAGTTCATCCGCGGCATCCAGGCCAGCCACGAGCGCGACTTCGCCGAGTTCGGCGTCGCCTTCGATCACTACCACAGCACCCACTCAGACGAGAACCGCGCGCTCGCCGAGCTGATTTACGGCCGGCTGGAGCGCGACTACATCAAGCCCAAGAGCATCCTGCAGCTGTTCGATCCCGAGCGGCAGATGTTCCTGCCTGACCGCTATATCAAGGGCGAGTGCCCGAAGTGCGGCGCGGCCGACCAATACGGCGACAACTGCGAGGTCTGCGGTGCCGCTTATGCGCCCACCGATCTCAAGAACCCGCGCTCGGTGGTCTCGGGTGCCGTGCCTGAGCTGCGTGAGAGCGAGCACTACTTCTTCGATCTGCCTAAGTTCCAGGGCTTCCTCAGTGAGTGGCTGGACGAGCGACGGGAAAAGGCAGCGATCGCCCCAAGCGTCCACGCAAAATTGAGCGAGTGGCTGGTTGCAGGCCTGCGTGACTGGGACATCTCGCGCGACGCGCCCTACTTCGGCTTTGCCATTCCTGGAAAGGAAGGAAAGTTCTTCTACGTCTGGCTGGACGCACCGATCGGCTACCTCGCAAGCTTCAAGGCCCTGTGCGACAAGAACTCGCACAGCATGAACTTCGAGACGCTCACTGCCGCAGGCAGTTCCCTCGAGATGCACCACTTCATCGGCAAGGACATCATCAACTTCCACGGTCTGTTCTGGCCGGCGATGCTGAAGGGCGCGGGCATGAAGGTGCCCAGCGCGCTCCACGTTAACGGCTACCTGACCGTCAACGGCGCCAAGATGTCGAAGTCGCGCGGCACCTTCATCCAGGCCCGCACCTATCTCGACGCGGGCCTGAACCCCGAATACCTGCGCTACTACTTCGCCGCCAAGAGCTCGGGCGGCGTCGACGATCTCGATCTGAACCTCGAAGACTTTGCCCAGCGCGTCAACGCCGACATCGTCGGCAAGTTCGTGAACATCGCCAGCCGCTGCGCGGGCTTTATCGAGAAGCGCTTTGGCGGTCAGCTGTGCGCGCTCGCCGGGGAGTCAAAGGCCTACTGGACGGAGGCGAAGAATCGCATTGGGGACGAGCTGATCGGCAAGTATGAGAGCGGCGCCTTCGGCAGCGTTATCCGCGTACTGATGGCTGAAGCAGATCGCATCAACGAGCGCATTGCTGAGAAGGCACCTTGGGCGCTAGCCAAACAAGAAGGGAAGGAGGCGGAGCTGCACGATATCTGCAGTCTGGGTCTTCGCATATTCGGGCTGATCGCTGCGGACCTCTACCCGATCGTCCCAGGCCTGAGCGGTGCCACGCGTTCCCTCTTTGTCAATCAAACGATCAATCTTCCAGAGCAAAGCGAAGACCTCCGTGCCGACCGATTTAAGCGCCTTATGCGCAGCCCTACTGAGAGCCTCGCGCTACTCCCTTTCACCCCGCTCGCCACCCGAATCGACCCCAAACACATCGAAACCATGATCGACAACAGCAAAGAATCCCTCGCCCCCGCAGCGGAAGCCACCAAGGCCAATGCCCAGCCGGCCGCAGCGACCCAGCCCCCAGCTTCCACCCCGCCGCCGGCGAAATCCGAATCCCCAATCCCGAATCCCATCGCTATTGAGGACTTCGCCAAGCTCGACCTGCGCATCGGCAAGGTGCTCGAATGCGCCTTCATCGACGGCAGCGACAAGCTGCTGCGCTTCAAGCTCGATGCCGGCGATCTCGGCGAGCGCCAGATCTTCTCCGGCATCCGCGCCGCCTACGCCGACCCTGACAAACTCGTTGGCCGCAGCGTCGTCTTCATCGCCAACCTCGCCCCGCGCAAGATGCGCTTCGGCATCAGCGAAGGGATGATCCTGTCCGCTGGCAGCGGTGGCGAAGACCTGTTCCTGCTGGATGTCGATGCCGGCGCACTGCCGGGTGCGCAGGTCAAGTAATCCAGTGCTGCCGCGCGCTGAACGTGCGGCCCTGTCGTTCGTGTGTCGTTTCTCCAGCTGGATTCCGAATACAGAGATGCAGAAGCGTTCTGCACCCTCTCATTTCTTGGAGAACACACATGAAAACCCGACTGATGCGCCACAGCCTCGCGGCAGCCGTCGCCGCCTGCGTCCTGCAGCTGCCCATGGTCTCAACGGCCTTCGCAGCTGACTTTCCGGTGGTGCGGCCCGGCGACGGTGAACGCATGCAGATGCTGGCCGAGATCGAAACCGCCGATGGCCGCTTTGTGCAGTTCATCGCCTTCCCGGAGGACGGCGAAATCGTCTACGGCGAAACGGTGTCCGCCGGGGCCGACGAGGCGCGTCTCAGCGTCCCGACCGGCACGGCGCTGGACCGCTTTCTGGAGCTCACCCCGGAGCATGCCCCGGTACCGCGGCTGTTGGCGGAACTCGACGGACTGTTCGAAGCACCCGGTGACAGCGTGGGCGATGGTCGCGTCAACACCCGTGAGGGCGCAGCGGAAGGCACACCACGTGAGTCCGAGCTGAGCGCCTACAACCGCAGGGTGGCCGACAGCATCGCGCGGCGCGGCCTGGTCGAGCAGCTGTCAGCGCCGCTGCGGCTGAACCTGCTGCGCTCCGGGTCAGCGGCGAAAGCCGGTGGCGGCTCCTGCGGCGCGGACGGCAAAAACTTCTTCGAGCAGAACCATTGCGACACCCTGGGGCCGGGCGGCTACGGCGTCGGCCAGGGCCATTGCGACAGCAGCCTCAGTGCGAGCATTCAACGCACCAGCACGATCCGCATGCGCCATACCTATACCCGCATGGTGACCTGCGGCACCAGCGGCACCGTCAAACATCGATACAGCAAGGTCGGCGGCTGGCATCTGCAGTTCACCTCGCTGCAGACGCCGAACACGGTGACCAGCTGGGCCACATCCAAAGGCGGTGTCGCACGCTTCCGCCGTGCCAGCTTCGAGCGCATTGGCAACGTCGGCGGAATCCGCGGCTGGACCCATTTCTTCAAGCAACTGACTGATTGATCGCGGCTGCAAGCTGCGAGCGGAGTCCAGCGCCAGGCCGGCAGTCACTGCCGAGCCTGGCGCTGCAGCGGCGGCTCAGGCGTGCTTGGCCTGTGCGAGGCTCGCGTAAACTCCCGCGTTTTTCGGCGGGGACTTTTCGCGCATGCTTTTGAAGATCAGCACCACCCATCGGCCTGCGACCGACCTTGGCTATCTGTTGTCCAAGAACCCTTCGCGGCCGCAGTCGCTGAATCTCAGCTTCGGCGTCGCCCACGTGTTCTACCCGGAGGCGACCGATGAACGCTGTTCGGTGGTGCTGCTGGTCGAGGTGGATCCGGTTGGTCTGGTTCGCGGCCGTGGCGAGAACGATGGCCCCTTGAGTCAGTACGTGAACGATCGACCGTTTGCCGCTTCGTCATTCCTGGCGGTGGCGATTGCGCGCGTGTTCTCCAGCGGCATGGCAGGCACCAGCAACGCCCGCGCCGAGCTCGCCGCCAGCGCAATTCCGCTTGCGGTTGAAATCCCGGTGCTGCGCTGCGGCGGTGGTGAGCTGCAGCTGCGGCGCTGCTTCGAGCCCTTGGGCTATCTGGTCGAGGTTAGTGCACTGCCCCTGGATGAGCGCTTCCCCGAATGGGGCACCAGCAACTACTTCAGCCTGAGCCTGAAGGCCACGCTGAGGCTCTCCGAGCTGCTCTCGCATCTGTATGTGCTGCTACCGGCATTGGACGGTGACAAGCATTACTTTGTTGGCAGCGACGAAGTGCAGAAGCTGATCGACAAGGCCGGCAGTTGGTTGCCGACCCACCCCCAGCGCGACTGGATCATGGCGGCCTACCTCAAGCGGCAGCGCTCGCTGGTTCGCGAGGCCCTCGGCAAGCTTCTGAGCACGCCCGACGAGGCGATCGAAGCCGAGCAGACACAGCGCGACAGCGGCGAGCAGGCGCTGGAACGCGGCCTCAATCTGAACGACCAGCGCATGGCTGAGGTGGAGCGCGTGTTGCTGGCCACCGGTGCACATTCGGTGCTCGACCTGGGCTGCGGAGAAGGGCGGCTGCTCGGCCGTTTGCTGGAGCACACCCAGCTGCATCGCCTGCTGGGGGTCGATGTGTCCTGCGTAGCGCTGGAACGCGCGGCGGAGCGACTCAGTCTTGAGCGACTGCCGCCGACCAAACGGGCGCGCATCGAACTGCTGCAGGGCAGCCTGACCTATCGGGATACGCGGCTGGCCGGCTTCGACGCGGCCTGCGCGGTCGAGGTCATCGAGCATATTGATCCTGAGCGACTGCTGGCCTTCGAGCGGACGGTGTTCGAGTTCGCCCGACCGGGCACGGTCGTCATCACCACGCCGAACATCGAGTACAACGCGCGCTTTGAACGGCTTGAGCACGGCGCCTTCCGGCATCGCGACCATCGCTTCGAGTGGACGCGGGCCGAGTTCCAGCAGTGGGCGCAGAAGGTCTGTGATCGGCACGGCTACACGGTCGAGTTCTCGTCGATCGGTCCGGTCGATCCCGAGCTGGGTGCACCGACCCAGATGGGAGTGTTCAGCCGATGAATACCATCAAGCTGCCGAACCTTTCGCTGGTCGCGCTGATCGGCCCATCGGGCGCCGGCAAGTCAACCTTCGCGCGCAAGCATTTTCTGCCGACCGAGGTGATCTCCTCGGATTTCTGTCGCGGCTTGGTGGCCGACGATGAGAACGACCAGGCGGCGAGCAAGGATGCGTTCGAGGTGCTGTATTGCATCGCGTCCAAGCGGCTCGCGGCCGGCCGCTTCACCGTCATCGATGCAACCCATGTGCGCGCAGAAGACCGCAAGCGGCTGATTGCACTGGCGCGGGAGTTCCACGTACTGCCGGCAGCGATCGTGTTCGATCTGCCGGAGCGGGTCTGTCACGAACGCAACGCGGCACGCGCCGACCGCAGTTTCGGAGCACATGTGGTCCGCGGCCAGATGCAGGCGCTGCACAGATCGATGCGCGGTCTCGAGCGCGAGGGCTTTCGCAACGTCAGCATCCTGAAATCGGTGGAGGATGCCGAACTGGCGAGCATCGAGCGCCAGCGTCTATGGAACGACCGCCGCGAAGAACGCGGCCCGTTCGATATCGTTGGCGATATCCACGGTTGCCTTGATGAAGCCATCGCGTTGCTGACCCGGCTCGGATATCGCGTCGGTGGCACGCGCGAGACGCCAGACGTACAAGCGCCCGAAGGTCGCCGCGCGATTTTCGTGGGAGATCTGGTCGATCGCGGCCCCGACTCACCGGGTGTCCTGCGGCTGGTCATGCACATGGTCAGCACCGGCACCGCGCTGTGCGTGCCCGGCAACCACGACGTCAAGCTGATGCGCAAGCTGCGCGGCAAGGACGTTCGCATCAGCCACGGTTTGGCGGAAACCCTGCAACAGCTGGAATCGGAGCCCAGCGAGTTCCGCCAGCAAGTCGCCGACTTCGTGTACGGCCTGGTCAGCCACTATCTGCTGGACGATGGCAACCTCGTGGTCGCCCATGCAGGTCTGAAGCAGAGCCTGCAGGGGCGCGCCTCGGGCGCGGTCCGCGAGTTCTGCCTGTACGGCGAGACCACCGGCGAAACCGACGAGTACGGCCTGCCGGTGCGCTACGACTGGGCTCGCGAATACCGTGGCCATGCCATGGTCGTGTACGGCCACACCCCTGTACTTGAGCCCGAGTGGGTCAACCGCACGCTGTGCGTGGACACCGGCTGTGTGTTTGGCGGCCGCCTGACCGCGCTGCGCTACCCGGAGCGCGAGCTGGTTTCGGTGCCGGCGGCGCGCGTCTACTACGAGCCGATCAAACCCCTGGCGGGGCCGGCCCCGGCGGGCACGGCGCGCGACGCCAACATGCTCGACATCGACGACGTGCTCGGCAAACGGGTGTTGAAGCCACGGTTGGGAAACAGCATCACCATCCGCGATGAGAATGCCCGTGCGGCGCTGGAAGTCATGAGCCGCTTCGCCGTCGACCCGCGCTGGCTGATCTATCTTCCGCCGACCATGGCGCCACCGGCGACCGCGCCCGACGGCGATCTGCTGGAGCGCCCCAAAGAGGCCTTCGACTACTACCGGAACGAGGGCATTACCCAGCTGGTGTGCCAGGAAAAGCACATGGGCTCGCGGGCGGTCATCCTGCTTTGTCGTTCGGAGGCCGTGGCCGCGCAGCGATTCGGTATCAGCGGCGATGGCCGCGGCGTCATCTACACCCGGACCGGGCGGCGCTTTTTCAACGACGCGGCCATCGAAGTCGCCTTGCTTGACCGCCTCGACCATGCGCTGACGAGCGCTGGCCTGTGGGATGAGCTCGACACCGACTGGATCGCCCTCGATGTCGAGCTGCTGCCATGGTCAGCCAAGGCGCAGGAACTGTTGCGTACCCAGTACGCGCCGACCGGCACGGCCGGCCGCACGTCGCTCAGCCAGGCGGACGCCTGGCTGTCGCAGGCGCAGGCGCAAGGGCTTGATGTCGAGGCGCTGTCGGCACGCGTACGGGCGCGTCAGCAATCGGTTGATCGCTACATCGAGGAGTATCGGCGCTACTGCTGGAGCGTCGGTGGCGTGGAGGATCTACGCATCGCGCCTTTCCACGTGCTGGCCTACGCAGGCGTCGTCGGCCTGGTTCGCGACCACCGTTGGCAGCTGGACCTGATCGACCGGCTGTGTGCTGCAGATGCTGGACTGCTGCGCAGCACCCAGCGCCGCTACGTTGACCTTGCCGACGCGAGCAGTGAAGCGGAAGCCAGCCTCTGGTGGGAAACGATCACCCACCACACCAGCGAAGGCATGGTGATCAAGCCGGTTGACGCGGTTGCCAGCGGCCGCAAAGGGCTCGCTCAGCCCGCCATCAAATGCCGCGGACGCGAGTACCTGCGCATCATCTATGGCCCGACCTATACGGAGCCGGAAAACCTCAGCCGTCTGCGACAGCGCGGGCTGGGGCCAAAACGCTCGCTGGCGCTGCGGGAGTTCGCGCTGGGGCACGAGGCCTTGCATCGCTTCGTCGAGCACGAGCCGCTGTATCGCGTGCACGAGTGCGTGTTCGGCATCCTGGCACTGGAGAGCGAACCCGTGGATCCGCGCCTGTGAGCGCGGTGAGGCACTTCATCGAGAGGACAACGCATGCATCTCCGCCCCGTTTCGCCTGCTGACTTCCCCGCCCTGCTCGCGCTCAATGCCGAATCGGTGCGGTTTCTCAGCCCGCTGGATGCGTCGCGATTGGCGCATCTGCATGCGCAGTGCAGCTGGCAACGGGTGCTGGAGGACGCCGATGGCATCGCAGCCTTTCTGCTGGCATTCGCGCCGGGGGCGGACTACGACAGCCCCAACTACCGCTGGTTTGCTGCGCGCGGCGGCGCGTTCATCTACATCGACCGCGTCGTGGTGGCGCCACGCGCGCGCGGACTCGGTGCGGGGCGGGCGCTGTATGCGGCGCTGTTCGAACATGCACGCGCAGCGGGGGTCGCCGAACTGACCTGTGAGTACGATCTCGATCCACCCAATCCGGTATCGGCCGCGTTCCACGCCCGCTGCGGTTTTCGCGAGGTGGGGCGGCAGATGGCCAATGGCAAGCAGGTTTCGATGCAGGCGGCGTCGCCAGGCGGGGGATCATGAGTCGCAAACCAGGCGCAGCGCCGCCGGCACCTCGGCCACTGTGGACGACGACCTCGCCGCACTCGACCGCCCGCAGCTGGCCTTGATGGATGCCTCGCCTGCGCTGCTCAGGCGCGATGAGGCGCGCGCGCCACGGCGCTCGCCCCCGTAGCAGGCCTGCAAGCGGCTCGGACAGCGGTGGGTTGTTCGCCGTCAGCTGCGCCGTTCGTGCCCACCCAGCCCTCAGCCCTCGTCGTCGACGGTCTCGTAGTCCGGCCGCGGTGATGCCGCGGCCAGCGCATCCCCCTGCAGGTAGTCAACGCTCAATCCCCACAGGCTGCCGACCGCGGCCATCGACTCGACCTGGTCGACCAGCACCTCACGGCCCAGCGATTGCCAGGCCTTGATCATCGGCGCGAGTTCGTCGACGTCAGTCTGCGCCACCATCTGCTGCGACAATCGCAGCAGATGCACAGGCAGATCCGCCAGTTGCTCGAACAGTGCCAGGCTGGGCGCATGGCTGCTGGCGCCAATCGCGATTCCGCTCGTATGCAAGCGCTGCAGCATCGGCTGGTGCTCGGGCGCCTGCAGGGCGGCCGCATCAAGTTCGACCCGCAGATCGCTGTGCAGGTCGGGACGGCGACGCAGCTCGGCGTCGATCCAGGCCAGCTGGCGGGCGTCGACCGCCGCCAGATCAAGCGGCACCAGAATGCTGCTGGCGCGGCCGCGCTGGCGCTGCTCGGCAATCGCCTCGAAGGCATGGAACAGGCACATGCGATCGATGGTGGCCAGCATGTCCTGTTCGCGCGCGAGACCGAGGTACTCGCTGCGCGGATAGCCCTGCAGCGGCGCGCGCAGGTCGCGCAGCTTGGCGATCAGCGCGCAGCTGCCGCGCTCGCCGTGCAAGCGCAGCAGGGGCTGGAACTCGAAGCGCAGACTGCCGCCGCGGGCGAGGTCGCGCAGGGCGTGGTGGATCACCATCACCCGCTCCGGCGGCAGCGCATTCGGGTCTTTCGACAGCACGCCCTCGGCTCGATTGCCGCCGAGCTGACTGGCGACGCTGGCGGCAGCGAAGGCACTTGCGATCCAACGCTCGCTGTCGCGCTCGCGGCGCTCGCGCGGTTGCACGGCCATTCCGATTGAAAGTGTCAGCGCCAGGGCCTCGCTGCCGATGTCGAAATCCTCGCCGCGTGCCGCGCGCAGCAGGCCAGCGACGGTCGATTCAACCGCGTCGCGACGCTCGCGTTCGATCAGCACACCGAAGCCAAACTCCTCCCACAGGCTGTAGCGGTCGCCCTCGCCCAAGCACGCGCGCACGCGGGTCGCGAGGCTACGCTCCAGCGTATGCGCGCCGCCGAGGCCAAGCCGGTCGCGCAGGCCCGGGGACTGATCGACCCGCACGGCCAGCAGCACCCGCCAGGCGGATTCCGGACCGTCCTGACGGCGTTCAAGCTCCTGCAGAAAATCGCCGCGGCGCAAGCGCGGGCCAGACTCGTTCTGCGGGCCTGGCAGGCGTGTGCCAAAGCTGCGCGCGCGCTTGGCTCGACTGCGCACCGCGGCGATCAGGGCCTGCGGGCGCATCGGCTTGACCAGGAAATCGTCGGCGCCCAACCGCAGCGCATTCAGACGCGCCACAGGTCGCTCTTCGCCGGACAGAAACACGATCTGCGGCTGCGGCGCAGTGCGGCTGGCGCGCAGGCGATCGGTGACCGCCAAGCCGTCCATCCCTGGCATGTAGAGATCGAGCAGGACGATGTCTGGCCGGAAGCCGTCTACCGCCTGCAGCCCCGCCTCAGGATCGCCGAAGGTTTCCACCTGCATGCCCACCCGGCGCAGGATGGTGCTGCAGTACAGGCGACTCTCGGCATCGTCATCGATCACCAGCACCCGGAACGGCGCGTTGTCCTGTGCGCAGATCCAGTCGCCCAGGTGCGCTCCGAGCAGTGGCGCATTCGGGTCGGACAGAAACCAGTCGGCCCCCGCCAGCAGTGCGGGCAGCCGCTGATCCGCGTCGCCATAGCCCACCCTCAGCACCGAGGCCATGCGGGGATCGCTCAGCGCCAGCTTGTCCAGCACATCACCCGCCGCCGCGACTGCCGGGGCCGCGGTCAGCAGTGCACAGGGCACCTCGAACTGCAGTGCCTGCAGCCAGTCTTCCACCCGGTCAAAGCGTCGCGGCAGCAGGCCGCGCTGGCGCAGATCAGCATCGATGCGCTCGGCCAGGGCCGGGTCAACCCGCAGCAGATCGATCCAAAGCGAGCCCGCGGCGGGCGCAAGCGAGGGACTGTCGGTCATGCGGGGGCTTCATCGAGGGCGATGGCTGCCATCGTAGTCAGTCGCGACAGCGCCGAAACGGGCGCGAACCGCAGTTGCGGGCGGACTGCGGCCGGATCAGGCCCCCGAACGCTCCGCCCCTGCGCGCTCAGCAATCGTCTGCGCGACCTTCTCCCGCAGGTAGACCGGCTGCACGTCCTCAGGCCGAGCGGGATAGTCGCCGTTGCTGAAGCGGCGCGCGGCGATGCGGGCAAGGTCCTCGGCGTTGGGAAGGGCATCGGCAGCTAGGGTCCAGCCCTGCGTCGACAGACGTGCGCCGAGCGCGGCATCGACGGCCGCAAGGCCGGTGCCACGGGCGTGGCCGCGTGGCCCAGAAGGCAGCTCGATCGCTGCCGGGGCGCCCAAGCGCGCCGGGCCGATCTCGGTCGGCAGGCCCTCGGCGTCGAGCTCGAATTCGGCCGCGTAGACCTCGGCCATGCGCGCATCAATGCTGGCGTAAACGCGACTGCCGGCGGCAAGACCACGGCTGCCCGCAGCCAGTACAGCCAAGGTGCTGACGCCGATCAGTGGGCGATCCAGTGCGCGCGCCAGGCCTTGGCCCAAGGCCACCGCAAGTCGCACGCCGGTAAACGCGCCAGGGCCGATGCCCACGGCGATGCAGTCGAGCTCACGGCGCCCGATACCGGCTTCCGCCAGCAGTGCCTCGGCCCAGGGCAAAGCGAGCTCAGCGTGGCGACGCGGCGCGATCTCGAAGCGATGCAGCAGCCCGCCGAGGTAAAGCACGGCAACGCTGCAGGCTTCAGTAGCGGTTTCGATCGCAAGCAGTTTCATGGGCGGGACACGAACAGCAGGGGGCGGCGAGTGTACGTGCTTGGGGCCGTTGCAGCGTTTCCGAGACGGCGTGGCTGCTGGAACGCTGCGGGGGAATCGGGATTCGGGAGCGGCGCCCCGCGCTTCACGGCGCCCGTCGATCTAGACGCAGTCCGGCTCGTCGATGTCAAAGCTGCGGATCACGCTCAGGTTCGCCAACGGCTCCGGTTCCGGTTCCGGTTCCGGTTCGCAGATTTGCGGGGCGCTGAAGAACGCGCGCACATCCTCGATATCGGCCGTTCGCGGCAAAGGCGGCAGGCTTTTCATGAAGCTGCGGCCGTAGCTCTTGCTGGTCAGGCGCGGGTCGCACAGCACGAGGACACCGCGATCGGACTCGGTGCGGATCAAACGCCCCACACCCTGCTTGAAGGCGATCACTGCGGTTGGCAGCTGCCAGTCGCGGAACGGGTTGCCGCCGCCCTGTTTGACGTGATCCAGCCGCGCTTCCAGCACCGGATCATCAGGCGCGGCGAACGGCAGCTTGTCGATCAGCACCACCGACAGTGCGTCGCCGGCCACGTCCACGCCTTCCCAGAAGCTCGCCGCGCCCAGCAGCACACCATTGCCGGAATCGCGGAAGGCCTGCAGCAGGGTGTGGCGTGGCTGGCTGCCCTGCACGAACAGCGGGAAGTTCGTCTTCGCCTGCAGCCAATCGGCCGCCTCGCGCAGCGCGCGGTGGCTGGTGAACAGCAGAAAAGCGCGCCCACGTGAGGCCTCAAGCACCGGCAGCGCTGCGCGCAGGATCGCCTCGACATAGCCGCGTTCGGCCGGGTCCGGCAGGCCCGGCGGCAGGTAGGCCAGCGACTGCCGGGCGTAGTCGAAGGGGCTCGGCTCCAGCAGGGTTTGCGGCGCTTCCAGTCCGAGCTGGCGGGCGTAGTGATCAAAACTGCCGCCCACCGCCAGGGTGGCCGAGGTGAACACCCAGGCGGCGCGCGCCTTGGCGCGGAACTCGCTCAAGGGACCGGCAATGTCGAGTGGCGTCTGGTGCAGGCTGAAGCCGTGCCGGGCAAGTTCGAACCAGCGCACGCACGGCCCGTCTTCGGCACCGGGATGCAGGGCATTGAAGCGCTGCTGCAGCGCCTGGCCGCGGGCGAAGCAGGCCGTCAGCCCGGTACTGCGCTCGGCCTGGCCTTCCAGCGCCAGCACCAGCGCACGCAGGGCGTCTTCCAGTGCTTCAAGGCTGTCGGCGCAGGGGTCGTGACGCACTGCCTGGGCGATCGGGCCGCGCGCAGGCAACGGATCCCAGGCCAGTCGGAACTCCTTGAGGCAGCGCTCGAGATCATCGACGACGGGCTGCAGGCTGGAGATCGCGCCCGAGGCCTGCAGCGCTTCGGCCAAGGCGTCGCGGCCGAGCTCCTGCAGCTGGCGCGAGGTCACCGTCTGGCCGAAGAAGCGCGTCGCAAGCTCCGGCAGCTGGTGGGCCTCGTCGATCACGAAGGCATGCGCGCCGGGCAGGATTTCGCCGAAGCCCTCGCGCTTCAGCGCCAGATCGGCGAACAGCAGGTGATGGTTGACCACCACCACGTCGGCCGCCTGCGCCAGCGTGCGCGCCTTGACCACGAAGCAGTCGGCATAGAACGGGCATTCGCTGCCGAGGCAGTTGTCGGGCGTTGAGGTCAGCTGCGGCCACAGCGCCGAATCCTCGGGCACGAAATCGATGCCGGCGATATCGCCATCCGCGCTGGCGCCCGCAAACGCGGCCACGCGCGCCAGCTGTGCGGCCTGTTCGCGGCTGCTGAACAGTCGATCGGTACGCGCACGCTCCAGCCGATACCAGCACAGGTAGTTGCTGCGGCCCTTCAACAAGGCCGACTTGAGGCCCACACCGAGCGCTTCGCGCAGGCGCGGCAGATCGCGGTGGTAGAGCTGATCCTGCAGCGCGCGGGTGCCGGTGGAGACGATCACCCGTAAACCCGACAGCAGCGCCGGCACCAGATACGCGTAGGTCTTGCCGGTGCCGGTGCCGGCCTCGGCGATCAGCTCGCCGCGCGCAAGCAGGGTGGCGGCGACAGCATCGGAGAGGCGCTGCTGCGCGGGGCGCGCACGGAAGTCGGGCCAAGCCCGTGCCAGCGCACCCTCGCCGGCCAGCGCAGAGGCGGTCGCGTCGAAAAGATCCATCCGCGAAGGATACTTGGGAACGCGGCGATGGCGGATCGGGCCGAACCATCAGCACCCGCCCACGCCTCGCCGCTTCTGCATCTCGGAAGCGCGAGAGCCGCACCCGGCATCGCTGCCCCAGGTTCTCCGAGCCCGCACTGACCGCATCTGCCCGCGGACCTCAGACCCAGGTCCCGCACTTCATCGCGCCCGCTCTGAATCCCCAATCCCAACTCCCGAATCCAGCCCCACCTACTTGTCCGGCAACGGAATGAACTCGGTCTCACCGGGCACGCGCTCGAAGCGGCCTTCGCTCCAGTCGAGCTTGGCCTGTTCGATGCGCTCGCGGCTGCTGGCGACGAAGTTCCACCACACGAAGCGCGGTCCCAGCGGCGCGCCGCCGCACAGCATCAGCCGGCAATCGCTCAGCGCGCGCAGCACCGGAGTGGTGTCGGCATCCAGCACCACCAGCGCCCAGGGCGGCAGCGGCATGGCGTCGAGTTCGGCCTCGCCTTCGACCAGATACAGCGCGCGCTCGACGTGCTCGGGTGGAATCGGCAGCGCGGCGCCGGCGGCGAGGTCGATCGCCACGTACAGGGTGTCGGACTGCACGCTGACCGGCGAACGCAGGCCGAAGCCATGGCCGGCCACGCAGACCAGACGCACGCCATCACGCTCGCTGCTGGGCAAGCTTGCGGCAGGATGATGTTCGAACGCGGGCGCCATCTCGGCACGATCTTCCGGCAGGGCGATCCAGGTCTGCAGACCGTGGATCGGATGGGTCTGATCGGCGAAGCGCTCGGGGCTGCGCTCGGAGTGGACGATGCCGCGGCCGGCGATCATCCAGTTGACGTCGCCGGGCAGGATGTCCTGCTGGCTGCCCAGGCTGTCGCGGTGGCTGATTGCGCCCTCCCACAGGTAGGTCACCGTGGCCAGACCGATGTGCGGATGCGGGCGCACCGCGATGCCCTCGCCCACTGGAAACCGGTGCGGTCCCATGTGATCGAAGAACACGAACGGGCCGACCCGGCGCCGCTTCGCATCGGGCAAGGCGCGGCGCACCTTGAAGCCGCCCAGGTCGTGCTCGCGCGGGTTGATGATTTCAGGCATGAACAGCTCCCTTCTCTGGAGAGGACGTGAGCATGGCAGAGCCGCCGCGACGAACAAACCGTGCGCGCGGAACGCTGCGTTGCAGGGTTCCGCATGGGTGCATCGATGGTTCGGATCCGGCAGCGGGGCCGCTGCGGCCGCCGAATCAGGCGCCGGGAATCTGCAGCCGCTCACCCACGCGCACCACATCGCCGCTGCGCCGATTGACCGAACGCAGGCTGGACAGGCTGACCCCGTGGCGCACTGCAATGCCGCTCAGGGTTTCGCCGCGCGCGACCACATGCTCGCGGGCGCGTGCGCTGACGTTTGCGGCCACCCAGGTGCCCGGCGGAGGCTGCAGACTGAAGTAGTCGCGGATGCCGTCGAAGACCGCGGTCGACAGCCGCTCGCGATAGTTCGAATCGTTGAGCTTGCGCTCCTCGCCCGGGTTGCTGATAAAGGCCGCCTCGACCAGCATCGAGGGCACATCCGGTGAGCGCAGCACCACGAAGTTGGCGCGCTCCACCGCCGGCTTGTGCGCCTTGCCGACCCGCTTCAGCGCGCTCAACACGTGATTGGCCGCGTCGTCCGAGGCCTTCATGGTGGCGCTTTGGGCGAGGTCGAGCAGGACCGCGGCGAGCGTGTTGTCCTTGTCGTCGAGCTTGACTCCGCCGACCAGGTCGGAGGAGTTCTCACGGTCGGCCAGCCAGCGCGTGGCCTCGTTGGTGGCGCCGCGGGTCGACAGCACATACACCGAAGAACCCGCTGCCGTCGCGCGCGGCGCGGCATCGGCATGCACCGAAACAAACAGGTCGGCCTGGGCTTCGCGGGCGATGCGGTAGCGGTCCTGCAGCGGGATGAAAACATCGCGCTCACGGATCAGCACCGCCTTGTAGCCGCGGCTGGCATTGATCTGGCGCGCGATCTCGCGGGCCACCGCCAGGGTAATGGTTTTCTCGTAGGTGCCACCGGGGCCGATTGCGCCGGGATCCTGCCCGCCGTGGCCCGCATCGATCGCGACGATGATGTCGCGGTCGGCGCTGGGCACTGATGTCTGCACGGTACGCGCCGGCGCCTCGGCCTCAGTGCGCGCAGCGGTCGGCAAGTCGATCACCAATCGGTGGCCGAGCCCGCCCTGGGGAGACTGCAGAAAACTGCGCGGACGCACGCCGCGGTCGAGATCGAGCACCAGCCGCAGATCGGTGCGGTTCTGCACGCCAGTGCGAACGCGCTGCAGCAGGCTCGGCTGGAAGTTCGGCACGCGGAAGCCCGAGGCCAGGCCAACACCCTTGAAATCGAGCACCAAGCGATCGGGGTTGGCGAGCGCGAACAAGCGGTAGTCGATCGGTCCTGACAGGTCCAGCACGATCCGGGTTTTGTCGGCCGCGGTCGCCACGCGCATGTCGCGCACCTCCGCTGCCCCGACGCTGAAAGCGACGAGGACGAGCAGCAGCGCGCACGCGGTATGGAGAAGGCCCCTGGACATGCCGCACATTCAAGCCCATGGCGAATCGGATCGCAAGCAAAATCGCTTTCAAATCCACTACATGCAGCGGGTTTCTAAACGCAGGCTGAGCATCGGAATGGGAGTCGAGTGCAGGACAGCCGCGTGCGGCGACGCTGAACCCTCGCCGCGAAGCACTGCAAACAATTGATTCAGCTGCCTTTTTCGCGCAGATCGCGCAGCCAGTCGCTGCCGACAGGGCTCAGCGCAGTCAGTACCGCACGGCGCCCCGTACCGGCCACCTCCAACCGAACCTGCAGGTCAGCCGGCGGCAGAAAGCCACGCCCACGCGCCGGCCATTCGACCAGCCACAGCCGCGCCGACGCGTGCAGCTCGTCCAGGCCGAGGAATTCGAGTTCTTCAGGATCGGCGATCCGGTACAGATCCAGATGCGCGGCTTCACCGCCGTAGACCGAATAACGCTCGATCAGGGTGTAGGTCGGGCTCTTGACAGCGCCTTCGACGCCGAGTGCGCGCAGCAGCGCCCGTGCAAGCGTCGTCTTGCCCGCGCCCAGATCGCCTTCCAGATGCGCCACCGCACGCCCCGGCAGGGTCGCTGCCAGCCGGGCGCCGAGCGCTTGGGTTGTGGCCTCATCGATCAGATCAAGCTGCAGCTCAAGCTCAGGCAAGCCCGCGCTCATGCGCGGCCACCGCGGTCGCGTGCAGGGCTGCGATTGCCCGGCAATGCAGCAGCGCCGGCATCGTTCAGCAGCTGACGCATGGGGCTCAGCAGATCCGAAGGCAGCAGTCCGCGCTCACCGCCCTCGCCCGCCGCGAGGTCGCCAGCGGCGGCATGCAGCAGCGCTCCGGTATACGCGGCCTCGAACGGCGGCAGGCCTTGCGCGAGCAAGGCCGCGATAACGCCCGTCAACAGATCGCCCATGCCACCGACCGCCATGCCCGGGTTGCCGGCGTCGATCAGGCGCGGGGTTTCGCCGGGCGCGCCGATCAGGCTGCCCGCGCCCTTGAGCACCACTGCGCAGGTGTAGCGCTGCACCAGCTGGGCCAGCGCGGCGAAGCGGTCGGCCTGGATCTCCGCCGTGCTGACGCCGAGCAGGCGCGCGGCCTCGCCGGGGTGCGGCGTCAGCACCGCGCCGGACAGTGTGCGTGGTGCGTCGGCGAGCAGATTCAGCGCATCGGCATCCAACACCCGCGGCCGCGAGTCAGCCAGCACCCGCGCGAACAGCGACTGCGCCCATTCGCCGCGGCCAAGGCCTGGGCCCAGCGCGATCACGCTGGCGCGGGCCAGCATCGCGTCGAGTTCGTCGGCGGCTTCGAGCCCGCGGACCATGCATTCGGGCTGGGCCGCGACCAGGGCAGCGGCATGCTCGGCGCGCGTGCCGAGGCTGACCAGGCCGGCCCCGCTGCGCAGTGCGGCGCGCACACACAGCAGGGCCGCACCGGCCATGCCGCTGTCGCCGCCCAGTACCAGCACGTGGCCGCTGTCGCCCTTGTGCGCATTCAGATCACGCGCCGGCAAGGCCTGTTCAAGCGCGCTGACCGACAGCGCGAATGCCGCCGGCGGCAGCGGATCAGCCGCGGCTTCGGCGGCGGATTCGAGCAGATTCGACAGCACCCGGCGCCCCGACAGCGCGCGGCCTTGGCCGGTGTACAGGCCACACTTGGCGGCGACGAAGCTGACGGTCAGATCTGCCCGCACCGCCGCGCCCGGCGCAGTGCCACTGTCGCCCATCAGGCCCGAAGGTAGATCCAGCGCGAGCACGGGGCGCTCGCAGCGGTTGATCGCCTCGATCAACGCGGCGTGCAGGGGCTCCGGCGCGCGGCGCAAACCAATGCCAAACACTGCATCGACCACCACGTCAGCCAAGGCGAGTGATTCCGCCGTGCCGTCAGGGTCGTCTTCCCACACCAGGCTGCGCCCATGCCAGTCGCGCCGCGCGCGCTGCGCTTCGACGCTGCCGCGGCTCTCATCCGCGCGCAGCGACACCACCCAGGCGTCGAAACCGGCGTCTTCTGCCAGCCGCGCCAGCACCCAGCCATCACCGCCGTTGTTGCCGGGGCCGCAGACCAGCGCCAGCGTGCGAGCGCGCGGCCAGCGCTGCCGCAGGGCATCCAGCGCGGCCCAGGCGGCGCGCTGCATCAGCACGTAGGGATCACCGCCCACGGCCGCGATCAGGCGCGCATCGATCTCGCGCACGGCAGCTTCGGTGAACAGTTCGGTGACGCGGGGCGGGCGGGATTCAGGGATGTTCATCCGCGAAAGTGTACGCATCGCCTCCGGCACATGGACCGCCACGCTGCGGCCCGATAACATCGATTCTCATTTCCAACCCCGCCGAGCCCCATGCGCACTCTCGTCGCCGCCCTCTGCCTCGCCTCTGCCTGCTTCGCCGCCCACGCTGCTGATCTGGTGGTCTACACCGCCCGCAACGAGCAGCTGGTCAAGCCGCTGTTCGAACGCTACGAGGCCGAAACCGGCCTGAAAATCGAATACCTCACCGACAAGGAAGCGCCGCTGATGGCGCGACTGCAGGCCGAAGGCGCACGTACGGAAGCCGATCTGTTCATCACCGTCGACGCCGGCAACCTGTGGCAGGCGGCAAACCTCGGCCTGCTGCGCGAGCTGAATTCACCCGCGCTGGACAGCGCCATTCCCGCACATCTGCGCGATCCGCAGAACCGCTGGTTCGGGCTGTCGGTGCGCGCGCGGACCCTGGTCTACAACACCGACAAGGTGCAGCCCTCCGAGCTCAGCACCTACGAGGCGCTGGCGGAGGCGCAGTGGAAGGGCCGGGTCTGTCTGCGCAGCTCGAAGAAGGTCTACAACCAGTCGCTGGTGGCCGGCCTGATCGAGGCCCACGGTGCCGAGGGCGCTGAAACTCTGGTGCGCGGCTGGGTCGAGAATCTGGCCGCCGACCCCTTTGCCAGCGATGACGAAGTGATCCTCGCGGTCGGCGCCGGCCGCTGCGATGTCGGCGTCGTCAACACCTACTATTTCGGCCGCCTGCAGCGCGACAACCCGGCCCTGCCGGTGGCGCTGTTCTGGCCCAACCAGGGCGATGGCGAACGCGGCGTGCATGTAAACGTGTCCGGCGCTGGTGTCACCACCCACGCCAAGCGGCCCGAGGCCGCGCAGGCCTTCCTGGAGTGGCTGGCCGCGGGCGAAGCACAGGCACAATTCGCCAGCGCCAACCTGGAGTTCCCGGCCAACCCGAGCGTGCCGGTGGACCCCGCAGTTGCCGCCTGGGGTGAGTTCCGCCAGGACCTGATCAACGTCTCGCGCGCCGGCGCACTGCAGGCCGAAGCGACCATGCTGATGGACCGTGTCGGCTATCGCTGAGCGCTACCCACGGCCGCGCACGCGGCGCATCGGCGGGCTGAGCCTCCTCGCGCTGGCGCTGTGTCTGCCCAGCCTGGTGCCGCTGCTGTCTGCCCTGCTGGCGCTGCTGAATCCGGACCCGAAGACGCTGGCCCACCTGTGGCAGTTCACTCTGCCGCGGGTGGCCGGCAACACCTTCTGGCTGCTGCTTGGCGTCGGCATCGGTACGGCGGTGCTGGGCACCGCACTGGCGGCGCTGATCGCACTCACCGATTTCCCCGGCAGGCGTCTGTTCCGCTGGGCGCTGGTGCTGCCGCTGGCCCTGCCCGGCTATGTGTTCGCAGTCGCCATGATCGGCCTGTTCGACTACAGCGGCGCGCTGGCGGCCGCGCTGCGCGAACTCGGCCTCGGCCTGCCCGAGGTGCGCTCGCGCGGCGGCGTAATCGCCGTGATGACGCTGGCGCTGTATCCCTACGTCTACCTGGTCGCCAGCGATGCCTTCGCCAGCCAGGGCGCACGCGCGCTGGAGGCGGCGCGCGCGCTGGGCATGTCGCCGCGCAGGGCGTTCTTCCGCGCCAGTCTGCCGCTGGCGCGCCCCTTCATCGCTGGCGGCGTGCTGCTGGTGCTGATGGAAACCCTGGCCGATTTCGGCACCGTCGCCGCGTTCAACTACGACACCTTCACCAGCGCCATCTACAGCGCCTGGTTCGCCCTGTTCTCCACCGACACCGCCCTGCAGATCGCCGCCGTGCTATTGCTGGTGGTCGCCCTGCTGGTGGCGCTGGAGGCGCACTCGCGGCGGCGGCAGTCATTCGCACGGCTCGGCGCACCGACGCAGGACCTGCTCGCACTGGGCCGCTGGCGCTGGGCAGCCACGGCTTTCTGCACACTGGTGCTGGCGCTTGCCTTCGCGCTGCCGGTGGGGCGCCTGCTGTACGTGGCCGCAGCGCATCTGGATGAGCTCGACGCCCGCTACTTCGGTCTGGTCTGGAATGGTTTCGCGTTGGCGGCGATGGCGGCGGCACTGACCGTGCTGGCCGCTCTGGTGCTGGCCCTGGCCGCGCGCGAACAACCCGGCCGGCTGAGCACCCTCGCACTGCGAATCGGCACCGTGGGCTATGGCCTGCCCGGCGCCCTGCTGGCGATCGGTCTGTATGTGCCGGTGACCAAGGCTACCGGCTGGCTGCTCGACCGCTTTGCGATCGACATGGCCTTATCCGGCGGCTTGGCCCTGCTGTTGATCGCCTACGGCGTGCGCTTCACCGCGGTGGCGCATGCGCCGGTGGCCGGCGCCCTGCTGCGCATCCGCGACAGCCATCTGGAAGCCGCCCAGCTGCTGGGTGTCACCGGCCTGCGCCGGCTGCAGCAGGTGCACTGGCCGCTGCTGCGCGGCGGCCTCGCAACGGCCGCGCTGCTGGTGTTCGTCGACGTGATGAAGGAAATGCCGATCACCCTGATGATGCGCCCGTTCGGCTGGAACACCCTGGCGACGCGCGTGTTTGAACTCACCAACGAAGGCGAATGGCGGCGCGCCGCCCTGCCCGCGCTCAGCATCGTGCTGGTCGGGCTGGTGCCGGTGCTGCTGCTGACAAGGCGATCCCGCGATGCAACTTGAACTGAACGATTGCGCCGTCGGCCACAATGGCTTCGCCGTGCTGAGCGGAGTCAACCTGCGCCTGCAGCAGGGTGAGATCGGCTGCCTGCTCGGCCCATCCGGCGCCGGCAAGACCACCCTGCTGCGAGCCATCGCCGGCTTCGCGCCGCCGTATCACGGCAGCATCCACAGCCAGCTCGACGGCGTGCCTCGCCTGCTCAGCGGCGACGGCGTCCAGCTGGCGCCCGAGGCACGCGGCATCGGCATGGTGTTCCAGGACCACGCCCTGCTGCCGCATCTGAACGCGCTCGACAACGTGCGCTTCGGGCTGTTCCGGCTGCCGCGCAGCGAGGCCGCTGCACGCGCGCGGCGCATGCTGGATCTGGTCGGCTTGGCCGGCTTCGAGCAACGCTATCCGCATGAACTGTCCGGCGGCCAGCAGCAGCGGGTGGCGCTGGCACGCGCGCTGGCGCCACAGCCCGGCCTGGTGCTGCTGGATGAGCCTTTCTCCAGCCTTGATCCCGACCTGCGCGAAAAGCTGGCGCTGGACGTGCGCTCCGCGCTCAAGGCCGAAGGCGTCGGTGCACTGCTGATCACCCATTCGCAGACCGAAGCCTTCGCGATGGCCGACCGCATCGGTGTGGTCGCCGACGGCGCCCTGCAACAGTGGGACAGCGCCTACGCGCTGTACCACCGCCCGGCCAATGCGATCGTTGCGCGCTTCGTCGGCGAAGGCGCCTTCGTCGCCGCCGAAAGCCTGGGCGGCGGACGTCTGCTGACACCGCTGGGCGAGACCACCTGTTCAAACTCCGAACTGGTCACCGGCCAGCGCGTACGCCTGCTGCTGCGCCCCGATGACGTGATCCACGACGACGCAAGCCCACAGCAGGCCGAGGTCGTGGCACGCGCATTCCGCGGCGCCGACTTCCTGTACAGCCTGAAACTCGACAGCGGCGACCGCGTGCTGTCCCTCGTGCCCAGCCACCACGACCACGCGATCGGCCAGCGGATCGGAGTGCGGCTGGATCTGGAGCATGTGGTGGTGTTCGGGGGATGAGGCAGGGATTGGGATTCGGGATTCGGGATTTGGGATTGGACAGCTCGCGCGATGGAGGTTTTGCCGCGCAAGCCCCTCTCCCCGTGGGAGAGGGGTTGGGGAGAGGGTTCGGAAGCACCGGGACGCTTGATCCAGCGCAGTCATCCTGAGTTGCTCCAGACCCTGCACCGCTGCCTGTCAAGCTACTTGTCGCGTGTCCGTGGTTGCTCCTCGCCGTTCAGTGCCGCCGTGGCTGCACCTGCTCCCCTCTCCCGTGGGAGAGGGGCCGGGGGAGAGGGTTCGGGTGTTGGCCTGACTTCCCGAGAGCGACGAGCACAGCTGTTGAGGCCGCGCCTTGCACGGCTGCGCTCCGCCCTCTCCCCAACCCCTCTCCCACGGGAGAGGGGCTCGATGCGTGGGGCGCGGGGGCGGATGGCGGTGCAAAGGTTGACTGTTCCGCGCCGGGCGAACCCTCTCCCGCTGCCCGTCAAGCAACCTGCAGGACTGTTCACTCGCCGACTTTCGCTGCTGCCAGCACAGCCGCCACGCGTTTCGTCTCGAACGGCAGCATCGCTGCGCGCACCACCGGTATCGCTTTGCGAAGCGAAGCGCGTGCAGATGCGCGCTCACTCCAACGCCAATTCTCGCGCCAGCTTCTCGGCCATCGCACGGGTCACCTCGCTCGGCAGCACGGCCTGACGCAACACCGGCAGCGACTCGCTCAACAGCGCTCTGGCTTGATCGATTTCGCCCTGCAGTTCGTGCACGCGGGCGCGCTCCGCCTGCAGGCTGGCGATGTCGAAGGCCGCGCCCTGGATGCGCTGAAGATGTTCGATGCCTCCGTCCAGGCTCTGCGCTGCCGCTTGCAGGTCCCCCCGCAGCGCCAGCAGGTGGGCACGCACGCGCGCCATATAGGCGTAGATCGAATGCGAGGCCGGCAGCAGCGGGCGCATGCGTGCTTCCGCGATCTCCAGCGCTGCGAAGCCGTCTTGCGGCTGGCCCGTGTGCCGCGCCAGCACCGCGCGCTGCCAGGCCAGCATGGCCGGCTCGAAGGCGTCAGGGCCATCCTGCGCCAGCGCCTGTTGCTCCAGCGACAGCAGGATTTCGCGTGCTTCCACGCCCCGCCCCAGCAGACCCAGAGTACGGGCGCGTGAGCGCCGGGCCTGTCGCAGGCGCAGGCTGTCCATCTGCGATTCGCTGGTTTCCAGCAGTTCGATGCCGGCATCGAACTGCTGCAGGGCGCGCGGGTAGTCGCCGGCCGATTCCGCCACCGCCGCCAGGTTCAACAGCACCGGCCCGCGCTCGGCCGGCACCTGTGCAAGTGACTGGCTGGCCGCCAGCGACTGCTCGAAAGCCTGCTGCGCCTCGATGAAGCGCGCCTGTTCGTTCAGCGCAAGACCTAAACCATTCAGCAGCAGGGCCATGCGCGCGTTGCGATCACCGACGGTGCGCGATTGGATTTCGATCGCCTCCCGCGCGAGCGCTTCCGCTTCGTCGGCACGCCCGAGCTGGACCAGCGCTTCCAATCGACCGCGCAGGAAGGTCACTCGCTCCGGCGATTGCGGATCCACCCGGCCGCGCATCAGCTCATCGGCGGCATCGAGTACGGCGATCGCTTCCTTCGGGCGGCTGAGGTTGTTGTACATCCCGGCCAGCGCTTGGTGCGCGTTCATCAGCACGTCGAACGGCGCCCCGGGCAGCGAAGCGCCCGCCAGCACTTCGCGCCACAGCTGTTCGGCAAGTTCGAACTCACTCAGGCGGTACTGCGCGTAAGCCAACTGGTCGGCGCTGCGCAAGCGCTGCAGCGGGTCGCCGGCCGCATGGCGTTCGCGCAGGGCGACCGCGCGCTCGGCTTTGACCAGCGCCGTCTGCGGGTCGCCGAGCAGACCCAGCACGCTGGACCAGGCGTCCAGATCCTGCGCCAGTGCAAGCGCCTCGGCCGGGTGCTGCGGGTCTTCGATCGGCACGCCGCGCGCGAACAGATCAGCCCCGATGTCGGGCTCGCCCAGCGCCTTGTACAGATGCCCCAGCACGCGCTGTACCTCGCCCTGCACGCGCGGCCGATCGGCCAGCACCTGCTCAAGATCAGTGCGCGCGGTGTCGGCCAGTTCGCGCACGCTGATCTCGCGCTTGTGGACCCGATCCGGCGTCAGCGCCACCAAGGTGCGCGACAGAAAGCCCAGCGCGGCGCGCGCGTCTGCAGCTTCGTCCTCGGCGCGCACGCGATCTGCCTGGGCGACGACCTCGGCCGCCAGCGCGCGATCGCGCTCCACGTCCAGCCGCCAGACGAACATGAGCGCCGCGAGCAGCAGGCCGGCCGTGACGACCACGCCGGTGCGATGCCGGCGCACAAACTTGCGCAGGCGATAGCTCGCGGTGTCCGGCGCTACCCGCACGGTGCGCCCGTCCAGCCAGCGCTGCAGATCGGCGCGCAGCGCCTCGACTGTGGGGTAGCGCAGGCCCGGGTCTTCCGCGCTGCCCGCTTCCAGAATGCCGCGCAGCTCGGCGCCCAACTTCAAGCCGATGAAACCCGCCGGCACCGGATTGGCCTGGCCCGACTGGCGCTCACCGGTGAGCATTTCGCGCAGCAGGATCGACAGCCCGAAGACATCGGTCGCGGTGGTGATCAGCCCGCCGCTGCGCTGCTCCGGGCTGGCGTAGCCGGGCGTCCACACCCGTGTCGAAGTCTGTCGGCTGTCCTCGCCCTGGCTGACATCGACCAGCTTGGCGACGCCGAAATCGAGCAGGCGCGGGTCGCCATCGGCACGCACCATGACATTGTTCGGCTTCAGATCACGGTGGATCACCAGCCGCTCATGCGCGTGCTGCACCGCATCGGCGAGACGGTCGAACAGGGCGAGACGCTGGCGGAGGTCAAGCGGGTGTTCGGCCAGCCAGTCGAGCAGGGTCTGGCCGTCGACGTACTCCATCACCACATAGGGCTGACCATCGGCGGTCTCGCCACCGTCCAGCAAGCGGGCGATGTTTGGATGGTCGAGCTGGGCGAGGATGCGGCGTTCGTGGCGCAGGCGACGACGCTCGTCCTCGGTCGGAAAGCCGCGGATCAGCTTGATCGCGACCTTTTGCTCGAAGTCTCCATCGACGCGCTCGGCCAGCAGCACCGTGCCCATCCCACCGGCGCCAAGCTCGCGCAACACCCGCCAGGGGCCGATCCGCAGGCCGGCGTTGAACTCAGGGCCGGTGGTCAGCCCCGCGACCGCTTGGGCCATCGCATCGGCCAGCGGGTCCTGTACCCGCCAGGTGCCCCCTGCATCCTGCGCCAGCAGACGCTCCAGCTCGGCGCGTTGCGGTGCTGGCACGGCCTCCAGCCGCAGGCGCTGCTCAGCCGCAGGCAAGTCCACCAGCTGATCGAACAGCTCGGCTATCGGCCAGCCTTGCGCTGGCGTCCCGTCGCCGACCTCGCCTTCACTGCCACTCATTGCAAGCCTCCGCGCGCAGGCGGAAAGCATACGGCCCCGCCGCCCGCCGCGGCGATGCCCGGCCAGGGGCGCGCGCGCCTGACCGAACCCGCAGACTCGTGCCGCCGCGGCCCACAGCGACCCGGAAACAGCCCATGGATGCGCAGACGCGCGGCCGGTGGTGGAGCTCTGGCGAGGTGATACTCGACGACTCAGCGCTTGTGCTCACGGCCGCCGGCGAGGTGGCCGCGGTCGAGCCCATAGCGCTGGAGCTGCTGCGCGTGCCGGTACGCCGTACAGGCGAAGTGGTCACCAAGGACGCGCTGCTGGACGCGGTCTGGCCGCTCCGGGTCGTTCCGAAGGCGTGCTCGGCGAGTCCGTGGCGAAGCTGAGAACAGCGCTGCGCGATGACGACGACCAGACCGGCGCACGGCCCGCGGCTGCGGCTGCGGCTATCGCCAGATCATCGAGGTCCGCGCCGAACCGCTGTAGCGCAGCGCCGAGCCCAGCCCGCTGGTGGTAGCAGCCGGTCACGCCGTGGCCGGTCACCGACGTTCAAGTACAGACGCACGCCCAGCGCATGGCAGACAAGCGGTCCAACTGCCGTGACCTGAAGCGGATGGCATGCCGCAGAAGCATTGACCGGGTCAACGCGGTCGATTCCGGAGGCTGCACCGAAGCAGCGTGCGCGTCCGTTTCCCAGCATTGTCGAGCACCGCTGACCAGCCGTCACACGGCGAGCAGTCTCGATTCCGCTGATCCTTGCTCGCAGTGTTCATGAGGTGACTCGTATGAAAAGCACACATCCAGACATCGACTCCAGGCGCCGCAACTTCCTGGTTTCCGGCAGTGGCATCGCGGCGGGCGCGGTCGCGTGCCTGGGCGGCGCAATCTCGCCTGTAGCCGAGGCGGCGCCCCCTCAATGCGCCAGCGACAAAACCAGCGATGCATTCCACGGCGAGTTCGGATCGCTGCGCCTTGCGCTGATCGGCGATGGCGCCCGCCAGTCAGCGATCCCCGTGATCATCCGCACGCCGGACTCACGCGCCTCGATCGACCTCAGCGGAAGCAGCCCACAGATCCGCATTGGTGTCGGCAGTTCGGCCATCCTGCTCGAACCGAACGGTGTGCGTCTGAAGGCGGATCGCAGCCCACGTCGATGGAGCGAAAGCGCGGTTTCTGCGGTGCTCGACCAGCTGGCATCCAGCCCTGCGCTTCTCAGCGATCTGTTCGCGTTGCGATCCGCAGCGTTCGCGCTGTATCCGGAGTACCTGGCGCGCACCGGCAAGACAAGCAACAAGGCCCTGGCGCAGCACCAGGCGCGTAGCGGTGCGCAGATTGCAGGCTTCGGGCGCAAGCGCTCCGAGGAAAACTGCAAGCTCGAAAATGTGGTGGAAGAAACCACCCGTACGGTGCGCACCACGGTCGAGCTGATCCTGACAGCCGCAGAGCGCTATGCAGCCTGCAGCGATCGCTGCGACCGACGCTTTCTTCCGCGCGGACGTGAGGACCTGATCGGTTTCGGCTTGTGCGAGGCGGAGTGCCTGGCCTCGGGCTTCGTCGATCTTGTCGTCGGCACGATCGAGCTGGTGGAAACGCTGGTGGAAACGGTCACGCGGCAGGTGCTCGTGTGTGCGCAACGGCCGATCAAGGATCATCTGATCGACCCGTTTCGCGGACGCTTCGATGCGCGCCCGCACGCGGGTCTGCTGGCCGGCGCGACCGGCGTCCAAACGGCCATTCCAGCGGATGTGCTGGCCAAGGCAACCGATGTGCTGGTGAAGATGGTCAAGAGCCTCCCCGCGGCCATCCAGTGCATCGCCACCGGTCAGTGGTCGATCACCGAACTGCAAACGGTCGGCCTCGATGTCGCAGGCATCGGACAAGTGCCGCTTGGCGTCACCGTGTGCATGGACCACGAATGCGCCATGAAGCTGATCGGGGCAGGTCTGGGTGCGGAAGCCTTCAGCATCATCTCCTCGCTGATCGCACTGGCCAGCGGTGGTGGTGTTGCCGGCGCTGTAGCTGCGGCCGGCATCACCGGCGCTGCAGCGGCCATCGTGGCGCAGGTCGTGCTGGCCATGCTGGCCGTGTTGATCGTGATGCTGGTGCACTTGATGATCGTTGCCGGGCAGATTCTCGTGTACGAGAGTCTCGGCCTGATCGAACAGGGAATCTGCATCACCCATCCCTCGCTGCCGGTCATCCTGGCCGGTGTCGCGAATCCGCTGCTCGGGCTGCTGGCGCTGGGCAACATGCCGCTGGTGGTGACCCCGCGCAGTTAGCGAAGCTCGGATCCATCGGAGCTTCCGCCGCGCCAGGGACGGCGCGTCCTGCGACTGCCAGCGACCGAGCCGCGCCGCGGAAGGGTCCTGCCCCATCGGCATCTGGTTCGCAGGCGCCGCTCCTTCCCCGAACGCATCCGGCGCGCCCGCAGCGCCCCGTCTCGACTGCGCCGGCCGCGCACGCAGTCACGCAAGCACGCGCGGACCTTCCCAGCCTGTGACCGCCGCCTTGATCTCGTCACCACCCTGCCCCGGTATACTTCGCCGCTGTCCCGCCGAGGGGCGCTGCGACCGGGCAAAGCTGCCGGCCAGGCTCGGTTTGTGGATTTCCGTTCCAACGGCGCCCGGTGATCGCGACGCACGCGTCGCAAGCAGGCAGATCAGCCTGCACAACCCGGAGCTCTACCCATGAATGCACAAGTGAAAGAACTGCCCTTCACCGACTTCAAAGTCCGTGACCTGGGCCTGGCCGAACTCGGCCGCAAGCGCATCCGCATGGCCGAAGAAGAAATGCCCGGCCTGATGTCGATCCGCGCCAAGTACGCCCCGCTGCAGCCGCTGAAGGGCGTGCGCCTGTCGGGCTCGCTGCACATGACCAAGGAAACCGCGGTCCTGATCGAGACCCTGAAAGCACTCGGCGCCAACGTGCGCTGGGCCAGCTGCAACATCTTTTCGACCCAGGATGACGCCGCCGCCGCCATTGCCACCGCCGGCATCCCGGTGTTCGCGTGGAAGGGCGAGACGCTGGAAGAGTACTGGGACTGCACGCTCGACATGCTGACCTTCCCGGGCGGCAAGGGCCCCGAGCTGATCGTCGACGACGGTGGTGATGCGACCCTGCTGATTCACAAGGGCCTGGACATGGAAAACGGCGACACCTGGGTCGACAGCCCCGGCGCCAACCATGAGGAACAGGTCATCAAGGATCTGCTGAAGCGCACCCGCAGCGAGCGCCCGGGTTTCTGGAAAGTCGTGGCCGCCGAGTGGAAGGGTGTGTCGGAAGAAACCACCACCGGTGTGCACCGCCTGTACCAGATGATGGAAGCCGGCAAGCTGCTGGTGCCCGCCATCAACGTCAACGACTCGGTGACCAAGTCGAAATTCGACAACCTGTATGGCTGCCGCGAGTCACTGGCCGATGCCATCAAGCGCGCCACCGATCTGATGATCGCCGGCAAGGTTGCACTGGTCTGCGGTTACGGCGACGTCGGCAAGGGCAGCGCGCACAGCCTGCGTGGCCTGGGCGCCCGCGTCATCATCACCGAGATCGACCCCATCAACGCCCTGCAGGCGGCGATGGAAGGCTTCGAGGTCAAGCGTCTGGACCAGGTGCTGGGTGAGGCCGACATCTTCGTCACCACGACCGGCAACCGCGACATCATCACCCTGGAAAACCTGCAGGGCATGAAGTCGAACGCGCTGGTCTGCAACATCGGCCACTTCGACAACGAGATCCAGGTGGACCGCCTGAACGCCGAAGTCGCCGCCGGCCGCGTCGAGCGCGACACCATCAAGCCGCAGGTCGACCGCTACACCTTCAAGGCCACCGGCCGCAGCCTGTACCTGCTGGCCGAAGGCCGTCTGGTCAACCTCGGCTGCGCCCACGGCCACCCGGCCTTCGTGATGTCGAACTCGTTCTCGAACCAGACCCTGGCCCAGATCGACCTGTGGGCCCACAAGGACACCTACGAGAACACCGTTTACCGCCTACCCAAGAAGCTGGACGAAGAAGTAGCCCGCCTGCATCTGGAGCAGATCGGCGTCCACCTGACCACGCTGACGGAAGCGCAGGCTGCGTACATCGGCGTGCCGGTGGAAGGGCCGTATAAGCCGGATCACTACCGGTATTGATCGGGGTTCGCGCTGGTCCTTGCGAGGGCTGGCGTGGGTGATCGGGGTTCAAGCAAACGGGCGCCCTTGGGCGCCCGTTTGCTTTCGCGCGCTCGCCGCCGTTTGTAGCCGCCAGGGTGTACCAAGGCGCATTACGCAGGTGACGGCTAGACTCAGCTACCGAACGGGATGTCGAATCTCACCAAGCTTGGCGTCCCGTTTCCCCTCCGAGAGCAGCGTCGATGATCAAGCACTTCCAGATCAACAGCTTCAAACCGCTGGCCGACTTCATGCTGACCCGGGAGGGAGGCGGCCCCGCCAAGTTCACAGGCCTTTTCGGTGAGAAGGGCGCAGGCAAATTGACATCCTTGAATTGACCGGAACTTATCACAGTGATAAATTCCTCGGCCTTCTGGCGCGTCCCACGAGCGAGTCTGCCGCCACCCAGCTCCCGAATGCGAAAGATCAAGGGCGGCCCGTTGATCGACCTCGCCGCCCTGCAGCAGGCGATCGGTTTAGGTGGGATCAGTGAGGATTCGGTCGATGTGGTCAACAAGAGCTGTGATGACGAACTCGACAAGCTCAAATGGAACTTTCAGCACGTTCTCGACTGTCTGCTCTGCGCAAGCGCACGCGACTTCAAGGGATCCGAGTGGTGCGACACCAGCTGGGCGGGCTGCCTGCCCTGCGATGCCTATTCGATTCCGTACGACGAGGCCAGCAAACGCCGCGCACCCGGCGCGCTGGAGTTCTACCTGAAGTTCTCGTTGGATAAAGGCAACACCCTGAGGGTCCAGATGGTTCGGGCCCATTTGTCCCGATAGCACGGAGACACCGATGAAAAACGCGACCGCCACTGAGCGTACCTGCCCCGCCTGTCACCAGGCCGCGCTGGTGGAGGCTGTTGGGGAAAAGTGCTTCCACCCGCAAGGCAAGACCGTCACGGTCACGCTGCGGGTGTCGCGCTGCCCGGCCTGCGGTACCGAGCTGATCAGCGCGGAGCAGCGTCGCGAAAACCTGCAGCGCCTGCGCGAGCGTAAATCCGAGTACGGTCCTCTACTGCTGGGCGAGGAGATCGTGGCACTGCGCAAAAAGTACGGCCTGACCCAACAGGCGACCGCGAAGATCTTCGGCAAGGGCCTGATCGCCTTCTCGCGCTACGAGAACGAGGCCAGCTATCCGGACCTCTCCACCACCAAGCTGCTCAAGCAAGCGATGGCGCGCCCGGAACTGCTGAAGGCGCTGGCGGACGAGGAAGGCGTAGAAGTCCCGCTGTGGGAGGCGCGCTGTGAGGATGAGCGTCGCGAGAAGCGCGTGGACCTGCGCGTCATCGAGAGGGAAGCCATTTCGGGCACTGACTGGGACGCACTGCGCACCCAGCCAACGCGGCCCCGGCGTCGCTGGGCAAACAAGCGCGTGCCGGCCCCGGAGAAGTCGACAGTGCTGCAGGTGTCTACACCCGCCGAAAACGACGAGAGCTACGCGGAAGCGTCATGAAGATTTCACCGCTCCAACTGGTGCACTTGAGCTTTCGCAAGATCAGCGTGGAGGTCGATGCTGAGCACCTGCCGTCGGAGCCTCAGACTGAGGTCGACGAGCACTCGCTGTTCGACGGCGTGGTGATCAAGAGCCAGGTGAGCAGGACACCGCTGCCGGACGAAGACGCGCGTGGTGCGCCCTACTTTCTGACCTTCAGTCTGGTGCTCGATAACGAGCCGGACCCAGCTAGCACGCGCCAGAAGTTCAGCCCCTACCTGCTCGATATCGAGGTCGGCGCGGTGGTGGTCTTGCGCAACGGCGCTGAGAAGTTGGGCGACCCGGAGGATCTGGTGGCGGTCAATGGACCAGCCCTGATCTGGGGCGCGATTCGCGAGCAGGTGGCAGCTTTGACCGCGCGCATGCCGGCCGGAACGGCCCTGCTGCCGTCGGTCAACTTTCATGACCTCAAAAAGGGTGCGCTCGAAGCCGCCAGTGGGCACTCGGGTGTCCCTGCAGTCATGCCTGCAACCAAGCGCGCCCGCAGGCCGAAGTCCTAATGCGGAGACTGGCGCTCAAGGGAAGATTCGTAGCACCCAAAGTACCTTGGTGCGGCAGCCTTTTCCCAAAGGCAGACCATGCGCCCGGGAATCCCGTTGAAGACGGCGCTACCTCCACTCGCACCAAAGCGATCGCAGGTAGTGCGAAGGCCTTTCGACGGGGCGGCACAGGCCCTGTGCTCTGAAGGTCCACCGATACGCAGCGACGCAAGGCTTCCAGTACGTCATCTCCCAATCGGCGATTTCGATGGTGCTCTCGCGGTCGATGCTCTGCTCGGCGCGCACGGTGTCCTGATAGCGGCGCAGCCAGGCAGGGTCGAGCGTGGTCACTTCCCGCAGTTCGGCTTCGGTGTCCGCCTCGAACGTGTAGCAGTCATCGATATAGCGGTCCCACTCGGGGCGGGCGAAAGCCTCCCACACCTCGCCACCGAGCGCGGTAAGCACGACGTAAGCTCCTTCCGCGAAGCGACCGGGCTCACTCAGCCACGACCGCGTCTGGGAAAGCGAGGGGAGACCTTCGACGGAATCAGTGTCGCGCGAAGGTTGGATCCAGCCCTTGCGCATCGCCCCGTGCAAACAACGCGCGAACCCGTCGGGAGCGAGGCCATGGCCGCGGCAGTTGTAGACCATTTCTAGCGTGGCTCGGTCCCAGGGCGGCCCCTCTGGCCCTCCCAGCGCGCGAAGCGACTGTCCGAACTCTGCAAGGCGACTGAGCAACCAGAACTCGGCACGAGTGAGGCGTGGATTCATTGCATGCGCGGCTGAGCCGCTTGGGAAGCGTGGGCTGCGAGGAGGTTCGGCAGGCCCTGATGAGTAGGCGACTGACGGAAGCCAACCCAAGTGAAACCGAAACGAGCGCGGACGGCAAGCGGGCCATGCGTCCGCACCAATGCCTTGGGATGCATCGCGATTGGCAGGCTTCGTCTCGCTGCATGGTGGCGAGCACTCACAAAATCGGCATCGATGTCCCCGAACTCAGTCGCGCGGCCGCACTTGGTGAGGCCGGATCTCTTCGGATTGGAGTGCATGGGCTGCTAGCATCGGCGCCCCGCGCTGCCACACAAGCTTGCCGAAATCCGCCCAGACGCGAAGGGCCGACGGACGGAATCCTCGCCTTCCGCGCGATGGCATCTGCAGCTTCGCGAGCATCGACGTGATCCGCCCGAGCACCGCTGCATCTCAGCCCATCTCCCTTCCAACCCCAGCGCCCTAACCGCCCTGTGGACACCCATCACTATCTGTCGCAGCCCGTGCGATCGTGGCACCCCCGCCCGCCTGTTCAATGATGTTCAGGAGATGACATCGAGGGCCGGCAAGGCGTCAGCGCGGAGCTTCGCGCGCGCCTGCGCAAACGCTTGCGCGGAGACGTGCCGCACCAGCGCCGCCTGCTGCTGCAGGCGGGCGAAGAACCCATCGAGTTCAGCCTGCAGGCTTTTGCACAGCCCTGACACCAAGCTCGCCAGCAGCGCGGGCAGCGGCAACTTGCGCTCGCGCGAGAAGGCGGATGCTCGGCATGACGCGCGATCTGCAGGAAACCATCCGAGTGCGGATACTCGTCAAACCACGTGTACAGGCGTGACAGATTCATGGGCCGCTGGAGGTTCGAAAACGAAGCTCACTGGCCGCCGACCAGCGGCGCTGAAGCGCTACGGCAAACGTATCGCTCGGGAGGGTGACGGCTCAACTTGGGTGGATTGGCCCGCTCGACCGGCATGCCGTGGAATCAGTGACCGGTTTGGGTGGAATGCGCATCAGCTTCGGTGTGGCGGCAACTCCAGACCCTGAAAGTGCCTGCGCGGAGCGACACTTGCGGCTTTGCCACACCGCGATGCGATACCCCCATCCTCAGCGGCGCCGCTTGGCGGCGAATCCCGAATCGCCGATCCCGAAGCTCCCAACCCGTACCATTGAGTCCCCTGCCCGCTTGAGCCTCAGCGTGAACCCAACCACCACCACCACGGCCGACGGCCTCGACCGCGCCGATCCGCTCTCGCGCTTTCGCGAGCACTTCCATATTCCGCGCCGTGGCGATGGCGAGCTCGCCTATTTCGTCGGCAACTCCTTGGGGCTGCAGCCCAAAGCCGCCGCCGCCGCCGTGCAGGCGGAACTCGACACCTGGCGGGATCTCGCGGTGGAAGGGCACTTCCGCGGCGAGCGGCCGTGGCTGCGCTATCTCGAACTCATGAACGCACCGCTGGCGGAACTGGTCGGCGCACAGAACATCGAGGTCGCGGCAATGAACACGCTGACGGTCAATCTGCACCTGCTGATGGTCAGCTTCTATCGGCCCACGACCGAGCGCCCGGCGATCCTGATCGAAGCCGGCGCGTTTCCGTCGGACTGGCAGGCGGTTGAATCACAGATCCGTTTTCATGGGTTTGAGCCGGCCGAATGCCTGATCGAGGTGCAGCCGGATGAAGCCAACGGCACCGTCTCGATGCAGGCGATCGCGCGCGCCATTGAACTCCACGGACCACGGCTGGCGCTGGTGCTGTGGCCGGGCGTCCAGTACCGCACCGGGCAGGCTTTCGATCTGCAGGAAATCGCGCGTCTGGCGCATGCCCAAGGTGCCCAGGTCGGATTCGACTGCGCGCACGCAGCCGGAAATCTGGCACTAGCCCTGCACGATTCCAACGCCGATTTCGCCACCTGGTGCCACTACAAGTACGTCAATGCGGGGCCGGGGGCGATCAGCGGGATCTTCGTGCACGAACGCCACGCGCACGATCACACGCTGCCGCGGCTGACCGGCTGGTATGGCCACAAGTTGTCGACACGCTTTCAGATGGCGGCGGATTTCGACCCCACACCGGGCGCCGAGGGTTGGGCGATGAGCAACCCGCCGATCCTTGCGCTGGCGTCGGTCCGCGCCTCACTGGAAATCTTCCGCGCTGCGGGCGGCATGGCTGCGCTGCGCGAACGCTCGTTGCGACTGACCGGCTATCTGGAGGCGCGTATCCGCGACCAACTCGCGAACGTGCTGGAGATTCTCACTCCGGCCGAGCCCGAGCGCCGCGGCTGCCAACTGTCGCTGCGCGTGCGCGGCGGCCGTGAACAGGGCCGCGCCCTGTTCGAGCATCTGGCCGCGCAGGGCGTGCTGGGCGATTGGCGCGAGCCGGATGTCATCCGGATCTCGCCAGCACCGCTGTACAACCGCTTCAGCGAGATCGACCGTCTGGTGTTGGCCGTGCTGAACTGGCGGGGCTGACTCTGCAAGCCTCGTCAGCGCTCGAACAGGCTCAGCAACAGCTCGGCATCTGAACGAGCAGCAGACCGACTATCCCAGCGGCGGCGCAGCCCGGTTCGAATCTCCAGTTCGAAAGGGACAACGGCAGGCTCGATGTTCGGTTTCGCTGCTTGCGGCCTCGCTTTACCGAACCAGATCCAGCGCACATGTCTTCAGCGAGCCGGGGCCGCGGCGAATCGGCGGCCACCGCTAGCGCATGCGGATGAAATCGATCAGGTCCTTGCTGAGCCGCTGCTTGTGGGTCGCGAACAACCCGTGTGGCGCGCCGTCGTACTCGATCAGTTCGGCCTGGGCCACCAACCTTGAAGCGGGCCGCGACGATGCTTCGATCGGCACGGTCGCATCATCGGTGCCGTGGATGAACAAGGTAGGTGTATTGAAGGCTCTGAGGTCCTCGCGGAAATCCGTCGACGAGAACGAATGCACGCACTCCAGGGTTGCCCTCAGGCTGGCATGCAAAGCGATGCCTTGAGCCCAACGCAGGGTTTCATCGCTGGTCGGGTGGCTGAGCAGGCCAACCCCGAAGAACTTCTTGAAGAAGCCGGTGAAAAAGGCGGCGCGATCGTCGCGCAGCCAGGCCATGGTCTCCTCGAACGCTGCCGCATCCGTGCCGCCCGGGTTGTCACGCGTTTGCAGGCGGAAGGGCAACACCGACGACACCAGCGCAGCTTTGGCAACGCCCTTGCCAGCGTGCCTGGACATGTAGCGTGCCACCTCACCGCCGCCCATCGAAAAGCCGATCAGCACAGCATCCTCAGCCCCGACGTGGTCGATCAGCGCGGCCAGATCATCAGCCAAGCTGTCGTAGTCATAGCCGCCCCACGGCTGCGATGACCGTCCAAACCCGCGCCGATCGTAGGAGATCGCGCGAAAACCCGCCTCGGCGATGGCCAAGGCCTGGTCGTCCCAGCTGTCCGCTGACAGCGGCCAACCGTGGATCAGGATCACCGGCGTACCGGTGCTCCAATCCTTGAAGAAAAGGCGCGTGCCATCGGCAGTGGTGATATAGCTCATGAGCGACAACTCCGGTCAGGAGCTGCAGCTTCAGCTCTGGCCGCCGCGAACGTCTGTCTGCTGGGGAACATTGCGGCGCCGCGCAAAGCAGCCCGCTTGAGTGGAGCAGAAGCGGTGTCGGTGACCCAGGGCGGAACCGATGCGTGTTTTGGGGCAGCGATGCCAAGGGCTGGAAATCGCCTCAACCAGAATCTCGCGAAGCATGCTTCACGGCTGCTGCGGCCGAGGCCCGCAGCCTTGTCGAGAACGCGAGCGGGAACGGTCGAGCCAAGAGCGGGTCAGCGGGAAAAGTGAAAAGCCCGGAACACGGGAGGAGTTTTGTCGGCCCTGTTGACACGGGCGGCGCGATGGTGACCCCGGATCTGCCGACCCCGGATCTGCGCTCATCGGTCACGTGCTGGGCCTGGGCGGCGCGGGCGGCATCGGCGCGGAACTGGCTGTATTGAAGGAAATGTTCCGCTACGATCAGGCCGCCTTCATCATCCTGCTGGTCTTGATCCTGCTATTTGCTGTCGCGCAGGTGTCGACTCGCCTGCGCCAGAGGCCAATGCGGCAGGGGCGTTGATCAAAGAGCTGTCGCGGCTGCGGGCATGCGATGGAATGAGGTTCCCAGCATGGAGCAAGAGACAATTCCATCCGCTGTGAAAACCCTGCTGAAGCATACCGATCTGGCGATGCTGGGCCTGTGCGTGCTGTGCCTCCTCGCCGCAGAACGCTGGGGCACTGCGCCATGGGGCGGCTTGGCGTTCGCCGCGCTGGGCCTGGGCGGATTGGCGCGCGGGCTGATCATCGTGGCAGCGCGCTACGACGAAGACATCGACGGCGAGAGTGGCGTTCACGCCACCCGAACGGGTTTGGCCGCTGTGCTCTACGGGCTGCATTTCCTGATCGCCGGCGTCGTAGCCATCGCGCTGGGTGTGAGCCTCGCGCTGGAATGGCGCGGACTCGGCGCTTGGGCTCGCGAGCACCTGTGGGCACTGGTCGGCTGCGGCGGCATCTGGCTGGCCATCATCGGCGCCACGACCCTGCTCGGGTCCCGCGAAGGCCGTCCGGAATCCGGGCTCGACGCACTGCTGCAGGTGCCCGGCCGCTTGGTCGGCGTGATCATCATGCTGGTGGGACTAGCCATCGCGATATGCGGGCTGGGCGGCATCAATCCGCTGCGATTGCTCTGAGCTTGCGACGGTTGTCCATCAGGCAAGCGCGGGGAGTGGGCCGGCCGCCGTAGCGGGGGCATCGCCCAGCGTTCGTGGCAAGGCGCGACGTAAGCGTCCGCCCACCTCACCTACCTTCCTTACCTGATTCTCCCGACCGTCTCCGGTTTCCCCAACGGAGGACCGGTCGATGGCGTGTTCGGAGGCGTGGCGGTGGCGGGCGCATGTGCGCTCG